>NZ_NKRG01000001.1:300000-471966 GCF_003351105.1 Thermosipho africanus Ob7 | reverse complement strand
TTTATACAATTTGATTATTGCATTTATACTCCCTGATTAGTATTAATTTATTCAGGGGGTTTTTGTTTTTATATGATCAACAGCTTCTTCTAAATAAAGTTAAATAAAATTTATTTAACATAGCATAAATTAAACTTTTTATGGTATTATTTCTTTGATATTTTTCTGATAATAATTCATTTATTAAATTAAAAACTCCACCCCTAAACTTTAATGGGTGGAGTTTTCATCTTTTAAAATCTAAACTTTATTTACTTACTTAAAATTAAATAAATTGCCACTCCTGAAACTGCGACAGAAATTACAGAAAGAATCATTGAAAAAGTGCTTAATGTAGAATTCGAAGAATTTTCTAAATTTTCAACTCTTTGTGTTAATTTTTCTACTGAATTGTTTGTGTCATCTTTAAATTGATTAAAATCACTTTCAATTGTTTCAATCTTTGCAACTGTTTGCTCCATACTATTTACCTTTTCATTTAATGAATTAATTTGTTTTTCGAATTGGCTAATTTTTACGTCATTTTGTGAAGTATAAGTTTGGAAATCTACTTTTAATTGTGTAATATCACCAGATAATGCAGATATTCTAGTATCCCATGCTTTAGTTTTTGCATTAATATATTCTTCTAAACCTGTGACTTTATCATTTATACTATCTATCACTGCTATTTTTTCTTTCAATGTTTCAAGGTCTGTTTTTA
Organism: Thermosipho africanus Ob7; assembly: GCF_003351105.1. Lineage (NCBI taxonomy): Bacteria > Thermotogati > Thermotogota > Thermotogae > Thermotogales > Fervidobacteriaceae > Thermosipho > Thermosipho africanus. The sequence continues at coordinate 471,263 of NZ_NKRG01000001.1, read as the reverse complement.
TAACTGATATTTCTCCCTCGAGTCCTGAAATTTTATTTTCCATTGTTGCTTGAAAATTGCTAAATTGAGAGTTTATACTATCCTTAAATGCATTATATTCGTTAAAACTAACTTTGCTGTCTAATATTGTTTTTAAATTGTTACCTGACAATGCCGCTTCTAAATCTTCTAATTTTCTTGAATTATCGGCAACTGAATTTTTAATCGATGATAAATCTATCGAAAGACTTTTTACATCATTCTTTGTATTTACTATTGAAGTTTTTAACTCACTTAAATCCGATGAAAGAACTTGTACAGTATCTTTAATCGTTGCTAGATCTTCAATTTTATTCATTGCCGTACTTACAATATCCGAAAGTGTTAATATCTGCTCTCTTAAACTACTAATATTTGAAGTATTTGAAACAGCTTTATCTATTTTTTCCTGCAAATAGTTCATAGTTCTATAAATTGCCACTGCCACTTGATACCTTGTCATTGCTTGATTTCCTTGAAATGTTCCATCAGGCATTCCACTAATTATACCTAATTTACTTAACTCATTTACAGCATCGTATGCCCAATGATTAACAGGAACATCTTTAAAACTTGCAAAAGTTAAAAACGATAAAAGTAAAGTAATGACAATCAAAACTTTTTTCATATTCTACACCTCCCAAATTTATTTTTATACAATTTCTACCAATTTCTCTGGTATTTTGTATGCCGGAAGCTCAAAATCAGCATATCCTTCCTCAACAACAGATTTTGGCATGCCATAAACAACGCAAGTTTCTTTTGATTCTGCAATAACTATTCCTTTATAATACTTTACCTTGAATGCTCCTTTAGTTCCATCTTTTCCCATTCCAGTTAATATAACTGCAATTGTCTTATCCTTATAAATCTCCGCAACTTTATCAAGAGTAAAATCTACTGCAGGTCTAACATTATTAATCTTTTCACTCTTTTCAAGGTAAACCACACTCTTCTTATCGTGTTGCTTAATTCCAAGATGATAATCTCCCGGAGCAATATAAACTTTGCCAGGTTCTAAAACGTCACCTTCTTCAGCTTCTTTAACATAAAGGTTAGAAATTTTGTTTAATCTTTGAGCCAAAGATTTTGTAAAACCAGCAGGCATATGCTGAACGATTATTATAGGTGCTGGATAATTTTCTGGTAGAGGTGGAATAACCAAATCTAACGATTTTGGTCCACCGGTTGATGATCCAATTACAACAATTTTACTTGAAACCAAACTCTTTAAATTTAACTTTTTAGATGTATAAGTAGCCTTTCTCACTAATGACTTTACATCAACTTGCATTGCTGCTCTTATCTTTTGAATTAAGTCACCCGCAATTTTTCTAAAATTCATTGAAATACTTCCGGCCGGTTTAGTAATAAAATCTACTGCTCCAAGTTCCAATGCGGTAATAGTAATATCAGCACCTTCTTCAGTAAGACTACTTACCATAATTACTCTCGTAGGTGCTCTTTTCATTATTTCTTTTAATGCCTCAATGCCATTTAACTTAGGCATTTCAACATCCAAAGTAATGATATCAGGTTTTGTTTTTATCGCAAGTTCTATCGCTTCCATACCATCTTTTGCAATTCCCACAATTTGCATATCTTTTTCTTTTTCCAATACATCCTTTAAAACCATTCTCATAAATGCTGAATCATCAACAATTAATATCCTTATCTTTTTTTCTTCCACTTTCTCACTCCTAAAATTAAATATATTAATGGAAAAGCTGTCACAAAGACAAATCCAACAACTTTAGCTATTAATACATTCCAATTAAATAAATAATTTCCAATAATTGCAATACCCACTACCACAGAAAAAAGAGCCGCCCATAAAACTACGCCAGAACTTATATCCTTTATTACTTTAACTATTGGATGATATTCTGGAACAAACAAATCTAAAATTTTTTCTATTAATGTATTAATTAATTCAGAAATTATCACAAAAAATACTGCAAAAAAAATCCATATGTAATTATTTTTATCAATAGGTAAAAACAATGTTATAAAAAGAATTACAAAACCAACAAAAAAATGTATTCTTAAATTTCTTTCACTTGATAACGCATATATAATACCTTCAATTGCATGTTCAAAAGATTCTTTTAAATTATTCGAAGCCAATCGTCCGTTTAATTTTTCTTTCAATTCTTGGTTTGTATACCTTTTCTGTGAGGGTTGTTCCATACTTCACCGCCTCAATATTTTTTTCAACATATTTTGGATTTATATTTTCTTTAATTGACTCAATCAAACTGTCAATATCTACTAAAGAAGTTGCCTTTAAAACAACACCTAACATTATCATATTTGCAAACATCTCATTTCCAAACTTTTCCAAAGCTATTTTTGAAACAGGCAGTGCAATCTTTCTTTTAGTCATTCTAAACATATCAGCTGGTAATTCACTAATATGAGTATTATCTATAATAATTATACCATTATTTCTTACATTTTTACACTGTGAAATCATAGATGGATGTAAAATCATTAAAATATCAAACAAAGTTGCTTTAGGAAAATCTATAGGCTGATTTGAAACAAGTAGATCACAATAACTTGGCCCACCCCTAACTTGAGCGGTATAATTCTGAGTCTGAACAACATACTTTCCTGACTTTACAAGTGCCTTTGCCAAAATCAAACCAGAAACTAAATTTCCCTGTCCTCCAATTCCAGCAATTCTAATAGAAAACGGTCTGTTTATTTCCATAAATTACACCTCCGAATTTTTCACAATTGAAAATATTTTTTTATAATTTTCATAAAAATCTGGTTTCTCTTCTTTTTTAAATTGACCAATTATTATTTTCCCCTCTAGTTCTTCTCTTGATAATTTTTCCGCTTTTTCTTTCATAACTGTATTGTTTTTAAAATATTCATGTATATCCCATGCATTTCTCATACCATTGTATCTACCATAATATGTATGACAATTTGTTAAGACTTCTATAACACTCATTCCTCGATGACTTATACCTTCTTTTATATACTTTACAGTTAAAGGATAATGATAAACAGTGCTTCTTGCAACATAAGTTGCTCCTGAAGTTAAAGCTAATTCAACTATATCGAAAGAATTCTCTATATTTCCATACGGCATCGTACTTGCTATCTTTTCATGTGGAGTAGTAGGTGAGTGCTGTCCTCCAGTCATTCCATAAATCATATTGTTAAAAATAATAACTGTAATATCTAGATTTCTTCTACATGCGTGTATAAAATGATTTCCTCCAATTGCAGTAATATCACCATCACCGCCCATAACCACTACCTTAAAATCAGGTCTTGCAAGTTTTACACCTGTAGCAAAAGCTATTGCCCTTCCATGAAGGGTGTGCAATGTATTAAAATCTAGATAACCAGTTGCCCTTGAAGAACAACCAATTCCTGAAACAACAGCTACTCTATCCTTTTCTAACTTTAATTCATTAACCGCATCAATAAAAGATTTTAAAATTATTCCATTTCCACAACCGGGACACCAAACTGTGGGCCACCTGTCAATTCTTAAATAATTTATTAAATCATCCCTTTTCATGAATAACACCTCCATGTTTTTCAACAGAAATTTTAGATGTCTTAAACAAAAAATCTGTGAGTGAATCTGGATAATCATTTAAATACACTACCCTTTTTATACCTGCATTAATTATTAGCCTTGCACAAACTGAACATGGTTTATGAGTTACATATATTGTAGCACCATCAGTTGATATACCAAATTTTGCTGCCTGCATCAAAGCATTTTGCTCTGCATGAAGAGCATAACACACTTCTTGATTTTCCCCAGATTTAATATTCAAATCATCCCTAATACAACCTATGTCATCACAATGAGGAAAACCAGAAGGAGGTTGGTTATAACCTGTCGCCAAAATCCTCTTATCTTTAACAATAACGGCTCCAACTTTTCTATGAAAACAAGTAGAACGGGTAGCTATAATTTCAGCAATTTTCAAAAAGTAGCTATCCCAACTTTCACGTTTGTCCATCGATATAGTTATTTTTAAATTTTTTAAATAAGAATCTAAATTCATTTTATTGCTCCCTCCAAAATAACTGTTCTATAAAAGATTTTAATATATATTAAATTAAAAGCAAGTCCCAAATATTTGAAATAGATTGTATTAACTATTTGTATCTACAAAAAATACCTATTTAGTCAATTAATATGATAAAATATCTTTGTAATGACAAAACAGATACATAGGAGGCGATGAAATGGAAAGTGGTAGAAAAAAAATCGAATGGGTTTCAAACTTTATGCCCTTATTAAATTACTTAAAAAAAGAATATAAAGGAGTTTTTAATAGTACTAAAATTGGGATGGCAATCCATTTGGAAGCAAAAACTGCTTATTTAGCAATCACTTTAAAAGAACTTGGAGCTGATGTTTTCGTTACAGGGTGTAATCCATTATCTACGCAGGATGATGTAGCAGCTGCATTATCTGAATATGGTATAACTGTTCATGCAAAAAGAACTCATGACGAAAAAATTTATTTTAAGAATCTAAACAAAGTTCTTGATCACGAACCTGAACTTATTTTAGATGATGGTGCAGATCTAAGTGTGATTTTGCATACCGAAAGAACAGAGCTTTTAAAAAATGTCAAAGGAATCTCAGAAGAAACAACTACCGGAGTTAGAAGACTTTTAAATCTTCAAGAAAATGGGCTTTTAAAAGTTCCCGTTATAGCCGTTAATAATGCAAAAATGAAACATTTTTTTGACAATAGATATGGAACTGGACAATCCACTTGGGATTCAATAATGAGAAATACAAATACATTGATTGCTGGGAAAAATGTAGTTGTTGCCGGATATGGCTGGTGTGGTAGAGGTATTGCTATGAGAGCAAAAGGATTGGGAGCAAATGTTATTGTTACTGAGGTAGATCCTATAAAAGCTATAGAGGCACTTATGGATGGGTTTAATGTTATGAAAATGTCAGAAGCAGCTAAAATTGCAGATATAGTGGTAACATCAACAGGTGTAAAAGATGTGGTAAAATATGAAGATATATTAAACATGAAAAATGGTGTTATCCTTGCAAACGCAGGTCATTTCAATGTTGAAATTCCAATAGAGAAAATAGAAAAAAATGCTGAAAAAATTTTTGAAGCAAGAGAAAATGTAAAAGGATATATAATAAATGGTAAAAAAATATTCGTTATTGGAGAAGGAAGACTTGTAAACCTTGCAGCTGGAGATGGTCATCCAATCGAAATTATGGATCTTTCATTTGCACTTCAAACATTATCTTTAATTTATATTCATAAAAATTATAAAAATCTTGAAAACAAAGTTTATCAATATCCTGAAGAATTAGATGAAAAGGTTGCTACATTAAAACTTAAATCACTAGGGATAGAAATTGACAAGTTATCAGAAGAACAAAGGGAGTACCTGAAAGGATATTGATACTATGGAAAAAATTCTAGTATTAAATTCCATTGAAGATAACTTACATTATGCTATAATTGAAAACAATAAATTGGTAGAACTATTTTCAGACGAAGAAAAAAAACTAACTGGAAATATTTATCTTGGAAGAGTTGAAAAAGTTGTCAATGCTCTTGACGCAATTTTTGTAAACATAGGTGAAAAAAAGAATGGATTTTTGAGAATTAAAGATATACCTGAAAATTACTATGAATACTTTTCAGTGAAAGAAATTAAAGAAGGCTCTAAAATACTTGTCCAAGTTAAAAAAGATCCAACAGGCACAAAGGGGCCACAATTAACCTCTAACATAAGTATTGCTGGTAGATATTTAGTAGTTTTTCCTTTTTCAAATGTTAACGGAGTATCTAAAAAGATAGAATCAGAAGACGAACGGCAAAGGTTATACAAAATTGCAAATGAAATATCTAATAACAATGGATTCGGCGTAGTAATAAGAACTGCAGCCGAAGGATTAGATGAAAAATATATTTATTCTGAAGCAATCACTTTAAAAGAAAAACTTGATGATTTATTATCAAATTTTAAAAGAAAAAGAAAAATACAAATATTATATACCGAGGAAAGCTTAATAGATTATATATTACGTGAAAGATTAACCAAAGAAGTCACTCAGATAATTACAAATAATATAAAACATATAGAAGTTATAAGAAAGTATTTAAAAATATTCCCAAAAAGACCTAAAATAGAAATAATATATGGAGATAGTTTTGAATACACAAATGTAAATAAATATTTTAAAGAGCTAATTAAGAGAACTATAACCTTACCTTCCGGTGGGGAAATAATAATCGACAAAACGGAAGCATTAACAGTAATTGATGTAAACTCAAAACATTTTACAAAAAGTCTAAATCAACAAGAAACTGCATTTAAAACAAATTACGAAGCTGTTGAAGAAATATTTAGGCAACTTCGTTTAAGGAATATTGGAGGTATTGTAATTATAGATTTTATTGATATGAACAGTGAAGAAAATAAAAACAAAATAATTGAAAAAGTAAATGAAGAAATAAAAAAAGACAAAAGTAAAATTGAAATTTTTGGATTTACAAAACTTGGTCTATTGGAATTATCACGCAAGAGAACAATCAAATCATTTTTCGAAAATTATGTATCTACATGTCCAGTTTGTGGTGGTTCTGGTTTTATACAATCACCACGATTCCTTTTAAAAGAAATTTTTACTAAAATTGAAAACGCTCCAAAAGAAGCAAAAGAAGTAATTATTAAACTTCATCCATATATGAAAAATTATATAGATAAAAGTGAATTAAAAAAAAGAAAAGATTTAAACTATCATATTCATTTTACGCATACTGATCCTAAAACATTTGAAATTACTTGGAAAATATAAAAAGGGGGAAAAGATATGGAAAGAATCGAATTAACATTTAAAGATGATGGAAAAAAAATTACCGTTGAAAAAGGAACAACGCTAGAAAGATTTGTAGACGAATATGAAAAATACTACGAATCTCCAATAGTTGCCGCCAAATTTAACAATTCTATAGTCGAGTTGTTTAGGCCTATTATTAGACCTGGCGAAGTTGAATTCTTAGATATAAACTCAACAGATGGCTTTAGAATATATCAAAGAGGATTGCTGTTCATTTTAAAACATACTTTAAAAAAACTTTACCCTGATTATACTCTAAAAGTATCGCATAGCGTAGGAAAAGCTATATATTGCGAATTAAAGTCAAAAGATAATAAAAAAATACTCTCTGAGAGCGAAATTAAAAAAGTAAAAGATGAAATGATGAAACTAATAAATGAAAACAAAAAATTTATTAAGCTTGAACTTTTAAAATCAGAAGCTTTAAAATTATTTGAAGAACTTGGATTTAATGACAAAGTAAGTTTATTAAAATATAGAAAGAAAAAAACAGTAAAAGTATATAAAGTTGATGATAATTTTGATTACTTCTACGGCTATATGCCTTTAAGTACTGGAATATTAAAATATTTTGATCTTGCAAAATATGAAGAAGGATTTGTTTTGATTTTACCAACATTCAAAGACAAAAAACCGATAATCGAATTTAAACCTCTACCCAAACTTTCAGCAGTATTTTTAGAATATGAAAAATGGTTAGAAATTATGAATATAGATAGTGTTGGAGACTTAAACGATTTAATTGCAAGAGGAGAAAGAAGTGTTACTGATTTAATAATAATGTCAGAAGCATTGCACGAAAAAAGAATAGCCTTCATTGCTGAAGAAATCAAAAAGAGAAAAAATGTAAGATTAATTCTAATCGCTGGACCATCTTCAAGTGGAAAAACTACCTTTTCAAAAAGACTCATGGTTCAATTGCGCGCAAGCGGGCTAAGGCCTGTTACAATTTCCTTAGATGATTATTTTGTAGATAGGGAAAGAACTCCGCTTGATGAAAATGGAAAGCCTGACTTTGAAGCTTTGGAAGCAATAGATATTGAATTATTTAATAAAAATCTCCTTGATTTATTTGAAGGAAAAACTGTTGAAATACCAAAATTCGACTTTACTACGGGTAAAAGAAAAGAAAAAGGTACTTTAATGAAAATATCTAAAGATCAACCAATAATTGTTGAAGGTATACATGGTTTAAATCCAAAATTAACAAGCTTAATACCAGAAGAATTAAAATTTAAAATTTATGCAAGCGCTCTAACACAATTAAATTTAGATAATACAAATAGAATCCATACCACTGATACCAGACTTCTTAGAAGAATAGTTAGAGATAGCAAATTTAGAGCTCATGATGCTCTTGCAACTCTAAAAATGTGGCCAAGCGTTAGAAGAGGCGAAGATAGAAATATCTTTCCACATCAAGAAAATGCGGATATAATGTTCAACAGTGCTCTTGTATATGAGATAGCTGTATTAAAGATATTTGCTGAACCTTTGCTTATAGCGGTTCCTGATGATGTTCCAGAAAGTACTGAAGCAACAAGACTTTTAAAAATTCTTGATTACTTCTTGCCAATTACTAATATTGAAGATATTCCAAGAACTTCTCTTATAAGAGAATTTATTGGAAGGAGTGTGTTTAAATATTGAAAAAATTTATTGTTGCTATAGTAATCTTTCTCCTAGCTTTAAATATCTTTTCAGAAATTATAAAATTTGATAATTATACATTAAATGCAACAAATATAAACTTTGAGACGGTCGAAGAAATTTTAGAAAAGTATTCTAAGTTTCTTTCAACAAGCGAAATTTCGACTGGAACAATTGGCTCATTTAATTACATCGAGTGGGAAGATAAAATTATCTATTTTTCTAAAAATGTAGTTGTCTTAGGAGAAAATGCGTTAGATAATCCAAATTTTGATGACATTTTCAATTTTTTTAATATAAAATACTTAAAAAAAGAAAATGAATATAACTTTGCTGAAATGGTAATAACAAAAGTAGAAGATTTTGGAAGTTATTTACAGTTTGATTATCTCGGCAAAAATTTTATTGATATTGAAGCAACTGATAATGCAATTAATATAATTTCAAAAGGTTTAATATATTTCAAGGATAATCTATACGAACCTGGAAGTATATTATTAACCAAAAATATTGATTCTTCATACAAAACTGAATTAAATATTTTACCTAAACGAACAATCGTGCAATTTATTAAAGAATACAATATTAAAAATATTATCGTAAAGCTTTTTGGCGAAAAAATTGAAAAGTACGATTCTAAAAGTTTTGCTATAATATTCAAAGATAGCAATATAAATGCTGTATTTGTACCAAACTACTCCCCGGATTTTTCCGGAAATGATTGGAAAGTTTTTTCGATATCAGATAAATTTGGAAAACTTGTTTCAAAAAAATTTAATTTAAAACTCTTTTATGTCCCATTTGTTCAAGTTCCAAAAGATCTCCCTGCTATTGTAATCTTTACTTCACAAAATAGCTGGAAACAAATTTCTGAATTTGTTGAAGGTGAGTTACAATGAAAAGGATAATTACATTACTTTTTATACTTATAGCTTCTTTTACATTAGTTGCTTCAAAAATTGCTTTTATTGAAAATAATGGTATAATTCTTTTAGAAGTAGGCGAATTTTCTTCAAATAAGGTTGTAGCTGTACAAGAAATTTTTGAAAAATTTTCAAAAGTTAAATTAAGTGGCAATCAAAAAAACTTTGTACCTCAAGGCATTTTAAATGCTTACTATTTTGTTGATACAGCATTAATAATTGATCTAAATTCTAAAAATATACAAAATTACAGCAGTGAAGAAGAAATCTTTCTATTATTACAAATTCTATATTCACTTTTTGAAAACATAAATGGTATTGATAGAATTTATATATTAGTTGATGGAAAACAAAGTGAAATTTTTATTAGGAGCGTTAATATTTATTTTTCTTTTCCAAAAGATTTATATAAAACTAAAAAGGGGGATTAAAGGTATGGCAGAAAAATTTAATTTACAAGACAGATTTTTAAACATTCTAAGAACTAACAAAATACCAGTTAAAGTTTACTTGGTTAATGGTTTTCAAACTAAAGGAATTATAAGATCCTTTGATAATTTTACAATGCTTTTGGAAAATGGTAGCCAACAAAATTTAATTTATAAACATGCAGTTAGTACAATTATGCCAGAAAGTTTTGTCAAACTAACTAAGCAACAAAACGAAGAATCTGAAAATGAAGAAAAGTAAAGCATTAATAATAGGTTTATATAAACCTTCATATACCGAATCTTTTCTAGAGTTGGAAGAGTTGTGCGAAACTATAGGCATAAAAGTTGTAGATAAAATTTTTCAGAAAAGAAATAGACCTAATCCTTCTTTTTACATAGGAAAAGGATTATTAGAAAAAGTTAAGGAATTTTTCATACGTGAAAATATTGATTATTTGGTTATTGATGATAATATATCACATATTCAAAGAAGGAATATAGAAAAATATCTTGAAAAAAAAGTTTATGATAGAACCGAGATTATATTGGAAATCTTTGCAAAACATGCAAAAACAAATGAGGGAAGATTACAAGTTGAAATTGCAAGATTAAAGTATTTGTTGCCATACCTTGTCGGACAGGGGAAGGAACTTTCAAGATTAGGTGGAGGTATAGGAACAAGAGGGCCAGGAGAAAAAAGCTTAGAATATTCAAAAAGATATATTAAAAATAGAATTAAAAAGTTAGAAAGCAAGTTAAAAAAACTTGAATCTATTAGGCAAGTTCAACGAAAAAAGAGAAATCAAAGCAATATTTACAAAGTTTCTATAGTTGGTTATACTAATGCCGGAAAAACTACATTATTATCAAATTTAGCCAAGGAAACTTTGTTGTCAAAAAATGAAATGTTTACAACTCTTTCGCCCGTTTCACGAAGAGTATTACTTCCAAGTGGTAGATATGCAATTTTTTCTGACACAGTTGGTTTCATAAGAAATCTACACCCTTTAATAATAGAAGCTTTTCATTCAACTTTAGAAGAAATAAATTTTTCAGACTTGATAATAATTTTAGTTGATGTAGCTGATAAAAACTTCGAAGAAAAATTAGAAATAATTGATGAAACGCTTGAATCAATAAACATAGCTAAAATAAAGACTTTACTAGTATTCAACAAAATCGATTTATGCCATAAAGATTATATTAAAAATTTGCAAAGAAGATTTTCAAATGCAGTTTTTATATCTGCAAAAAACAAAGAAAACATATCAACACTCTTACATCAAGTAGAAAATTTACTACAGAAGGAGGTCAAAATTTAAATGAAAAAAACAGTCGCGTTTATTCTTTTAATATTAATCACTTTATCATTTTCAAATTTTATTCCACCGGTAGATGATAGTTATATTACTTCTTCCTTTGCTGAATTCAGAAGCACGGGTAATTTACCACATTTTCATGGGGGAATTGATTTCAGCACATTTTCGAAAGAAGGTATACCAATCAAAGCAATTTATGAAGGCTATGTTGTTAGAGTTGAATTAAATGATCCTATCTACGGAAACGTTATTGTTTTACAACATCCTAACGGTTATAGATCTTTATATGCACATCTCAGTAATTTTAATTATACAATCGAAAATATTATAAAAAGTTTACAAGAAGAATTTCAAAACCAAAAAATTGTTATTAATTTTCCAGATAATGAAATTAAATTTTCACAAGGTGATATTATTGCATATTCAGGAAAAACAGGTGAAGCTGTAAAGCCTCATTGTCATCTTGAAATAAGAAATAGTGATGAAACGTTAATGTTTGATCCTATTGATTTTTTAAATGTTCAAGCTCCAAATGGTGAAATAATTTTAAAAGAACTAATTATAAATGGGAAAAGTTATAACTACACTGAAGGTGAAACTTATTCCTTTAAAGGAGAATATCCTAAAATTGAAATAAATTCTTATTTATTTGTTAACAATAATTTGCTTGGTCTTAAAGAAATAAAGCTTTACATTGCAAACAAACTAGTGTATGATATATTACTTGATGAAGTATCAAAAGAAGAATTTTATAAACCATACATTGTTTATTCAAAAGATTCAATTGCAGCAGGGTATATATACAAAACATATTATAAACTTTATCCGGAGATACTTGGTGGACCAATTAAAGTTAATAATTTTCCAACTCTAAATACAAATACAGACTTTTTCCAAGTAAGAATTGAAGCTTATGACCCATGGAAAAGAGTTAAAGAATTTACATTTAACCTTAAACGGGAGAGATAGATATGTTTGGTTTTTTTAAGAAAAAAAAGAATATAGAGAAAAATCCATTCTATAACGAAAAAGATTCTTTGGTTATATATATAAAATGTGATAAATGCGGAGAAGTTTTTAGAAGCCACTTAAGAAAGGGTTATGATTTTTTTAATGAATACGACAACCCAAATATCAGATACAAAATAGAAAAATTATACGTTGGTTCTAAATGTCCAAACAAAATTGAAGTTAGAGCACAATTTACTGGTTCATATAAGCCAGTAAGTTTTGATATATCTGGAGGAAAGTTTATTTCAAAAGAAGAGTATGAAAAGGAGGTTGAGGAATGAAAAGACTATTCACAAGTGAAAGCGTTACTGAAGGTCATCCAGACAAGGTAGCAGATCAAATTAGCGATGCTATCTTGGACGCGATGTTAGAACAAGACCCAAAGTCTAGGGTTGCTGTAGAAACACTAGTTACAACAGGTATTGCAATAGTTTCTGGTGAGGTAACAACAAGGGCATATGTTGATATTCAAGACATAGTAAGAAAAACTATTTTAGATATTGGTTATACCAGGGCAAAATATGGTTTTGATGGTGAAACATGTGCAGTATTGTCATCGATTCACAGTCAATCTCCAGATATTGCACTAGGTGTTGATAAAGCTCTTGAAGCTAAAGAAGGGGAATTAATAGCAGAAGATGAACTCGAACAAGTTGGAGCAGGAGATCAAGGAATGATGTTTGGTTACGCTACAAATGAAACAAAAGAATATATGCCACTTCCAATAATGCTTTCTCATAAGCTTGCTATGAAACTATCTGAAGTAAGAAAAAATGGTACACTTCCATTTTTAAGACCAGATGGAAAGACTCAAGTAACAATTGAATACGACGAAAACGACAAACCAGTAAGAGTCGATACTGTTTTAATTTCCACACAACATGAGCCTGATGTTACAATTTCAGAAATAAAAGAAGCATTAATTAAGCACGTAATTGATCCTATAATTCCAGAAGAACTTAGAGATGACAAAATGAAAATTTTAGTAAACCCCACTGGAAGATTTGTCCTAGGTGGTCCATCAGCAGATACAGGACTAACTGGAAGAAAAATTATCGTTGACACATACGGTGGTGCAGTACCTCACGGTGGAGGTGCCTTTAGTGGAAAAGATCCAACAAAGGTAGATAGATCCGCACACTATTTTGCAAGATACGTTGCTAAAAATGTTGTTGCAGCAGGTCTTGCAGACAAATTCATGATTCAAGTTGCTTATGCAATTGGAAAAGCACAACCAGTATCAGTAATGATCAATACCTTTGGAACTGCTAAAACTGATGAAGATAAAATTTTAAAAGCAATTCTTGAGATTTTTGACTTTAGACCAGGTGCAATAATCAAAAAATTAGATCTTTTAAGACCAATATACAAGAAAACTGCAGCTTATGGTCACTTTGGAAGAGAATTAGAGGAATTTACTTGGGAAAAATTAGATATGGTTAATGAACTTAAGAAAATTTTATAATAAACGGGAGGTATGAGATTTATGCCAAACATAAAATCTGCAAAAAAAAGAGTTAAAGTTTCAGAAAGAAATAGATTAATCAATAAAGCATATAAAACAAGAATGAAAAATTCCATAAAAAAGGTTTTATTAGCACTTCAAGAAGGAAAATCACGTGAAGAAGTTGAACAGTTGTATAAAGTAGCTCAAAGTGCAATTGATAAAGCTGCTAAAATAGGTGCAATACACAAAAACCAAGCATCAAGAAGAAAATCAAGATTAATTGCGAAAATAAACAAACATTTTGCAAGTAAAGAATAATTTTGGAGGTGCAGCATGCCGTTTCATTATACAATAGAAATGCTAGTAAATGAACCAAAAGCTAAATCAATTCTCCAAAATGAAGAAATAATTAACTTAGCAGAAAAAAATGAAACCAAAATAGAATATCAAAACGGAAATCTTATTTTGACTTGTGCTGAAAATCAAGATCTTGACGAGGAATTAGTTAAAAAAATTTTAAGTACTATAAGTGGAAGTGTTACAGCAAAGGCTTATCTAATTGACGGAAAATCAAAAATTGAAATTTTTAATGGAAAACTTGATCCTAAAAACCCGTTTGGAAACTCTCAAGATGACATTCAGGAAAGAACTATTGAAAGCATAGAAGAAGAAATTGATGATAGCGGAATAGTAATCGACGAAGATTTAGAAGACTTCTTAGATTATGATGAAGAAGAATAAAATTAAATTAACATGGCTTTGAGTTAAAACTCAAAGCCATGTTTTTATTTTACAAAACTTGATAAAATTTTAGAAAGAACATTTGCAAAACTAATATACTCATTATTTTCAAAAGCAATTTCACTTTCAAAACTATAAAGTGATAGAAATCCAACGCATTCTTTATCTTTAAATATTGGGATTGATAGTGATGAAGTTAGCCTTACTTAATAAATTACCATGTTTTACCAATTCATTAACTTTTTCCATTCTTTTATTATCCACTTCCAAATAATATTCATCTAAAATCTCATCCAATTTTACTACCATAGGTTTTTTAAATCTTTCAGTATAAATCTCATCTTCAAAGAATAACAATTTTTTCATAAATTCATCATTATCAAATCCATAAGACGATTTAATTTTAAAATAGTTATTTATCTTTTTTGATAATAATGCAGCATCAACTTCAGCTAAATTTTTTACAATTATTTCTAAAAAATTATCTAAACTATTACTTGAAAATAATCCTTCTCTTTCCCATTCTTCATAAAACTTCGTATAAATTAATTCTATCAACTCAAAAAATTTTGCCTTCAAATTATTCTTTAACAATTCACTTGCATTTTTGAAAGTTATAATAAAGTTTAATCCATCTTTTACTACAGTTACTTCAAAAATACCATGCTCAGTATCAAATAAAAAATTATCTTCATTATCTAACATTTTTATTCGATACTGACTCAAGAAAATTTCTATAATATCCTGAGTTGTATCTAAATCAAATTTTGAATAATAAACTTTGTAGTTATTAACGCTAAATTCTATAACTATATCAAATAATCTACTTAACATTAAATCGTTAATAAAATCACCTCCATTTTCTTCTGTTTATATTATTTTACCACGAAAACTTTATGATACAATCTATTTAGATTAACTTAAAATGAATGAGGGATAAAATGTATATCTTTGTAGATTATGATGGAACATTAGTTAAAAACAGTGAAGAAAAATTTATGAAAACATACTTTTCTATCCTTTCAAGAAAAGTAAAATTACCTATTGAAAAAATTTTTAATCTAGTAATGGACAGCATTTACGAAATTACAAAAATTGAAGATCCTTCCAAAAATCTTTTTGAAAGATTTTTGGAATCAATTTCTAAAAAAACTGGAAAAAGTAAAGATTATTGGTATAATATTTTTCTTGACTTTTACAAAAATGAATTCGATGAATTAAGAAAGATTATAAAAGTCAACAAAAAACTAACAAATTTTATTAAAAACTCCAACTATAAATTCATATTTGCATCAAATCCATTATTTCCTGAAATTGCTGTAAAAAAAAGAATAGATTTTGCAAATTTATCCCCCGAAAACTTTTTCTACATTGCTACAATGGAAAATTCACATTATGCAAAACCAAATCCAAAATTTTTTGCTGAGATTTTAAAAAAAATTAGTGTTGCTGCTGATAAATGTTTAATGATAGGAGATACTGAAAATGATAAAGCCTCTGAAAAAGTTGGTATTAAATTTATAAATGTGAATAATTTTAAACCAGAACTAATTAAAATATATTTCGAAAAGTACTTTAGCTGACAAGGGGGAAAAATATGCCTGTAAATCTTAAATTTGATCACTCATGCATTAACTGTGAAAAGATTAACACAGATGATAGAAATTTAAAAGGACTTCCCTGCATTAAATGTCTTCCAAATGAAACTAATGATTATATTAATAGTTTAATAACGACTAATAAACTATACAAATTAGAAAAATATATTAGATTTGAAAATGAATTCAAAGACTTTTTTAATTTTTTTGTGGAAAAAACAGGATTAAAACTAAATGGATACCAAAAACTATGGACAAAGAGAGTTTTACTCTCAAAAAGCTTTACAATGATAGCACCAACTGGCCTTGGGAAAACTACCTTTGGAATTTTAATGGCTATTTGGCTTGCCAAAAAAGAAAAATAATCCATATTAATATTTCCAACAATTACAATTGTAAAACAAGTTGTTGAAAAAATTAAAAAACTAGATAAAACAATAAAAGTATTGTACTACAATTCAAATATGAAAAAGTCTGAAAAAGAAGATTTTGAAAAACGATTCAAAAAAGATGACTATAAAATACTTATAGTCTCTACTCAATTTATTTCAAAACGTAAAGAAGAATTAAAAAACAAATTCTTTGATTTTGTATTTATTGATGATGTTGATTCAGTGTTAAAATCGTCAAAAAACATTGAAACAATTATTATGCTAACTGGCGTACCAGAAAATATAATAAATGAAACATTAAAAAAGTTAAAAAGTGGGCAAAAGCCGGAAATTAAAGATCTTAAGAAGGGAATATTAGTCGTATCTTCTGCAACTGCAAGGCCTAAGGGAATAAGACCTTTATTATTCAGATACATCTTTAACTTTAATTTAGGAAAACCAAGTTTTTTTTCCAGAAATATAATTCACATTAGATATAAAAACAAAGAAATTAATCAACTAATCGAATTATTAAAAATTTTAAACGATGGAATAATAATCTACGCCGAAAATGAAAATGAAGCAAAAAAGCTAAAAGAAGCGCTTAAAAAAAATAATATTGAAGCTGGAACAAGCTGGGAAAACTTTGAAGAATCTTTTGAAAAATTCAAAAATGGAAAATTAAATATTTTAATTGGAATTTCTTCCTATTATGGAAAACTTGTTAGAGGAATAGACTTGCCTGAAAAAATAAAAGCTGTAATCTTCTGGGGAATCCCAAAGTTTAGAATCGAAAAAGAAGATTTAATTTTACCGGATATTTACACCTATGTACAAGCAACCGGAAGAACTTCAAGATTATTTAAAGGAAATTTATTAAAAGGTGCTAGTTTTGTTTTTGAAGAAAATGATGAAATATTCGAAAAACTTTCTTCTAGACTTTTTTGGATTACTGATGAAGAATTCTACAATTACAATGATATAGACATAAAGAAATTAGCTAATGAATTAAATGAATCAAGGAAAAATATACAAAATAAAGAATTAGAATTTTCTTCAAAACTCATAATAGTTGAATCTCCAACAAAAGCTGAAACACTAGCAAAATTCTTTGGTATATCTTCTATAAGAAGTTTAAACGGGTTAATTTCTTTTGAGTCAATAACTAAAGAAGGCTTAATAACAATAACCGCAACAAAAGGTCACACATATGACTTAATTACAAGAGAAGGTTATCATGGTGTAGAATTTTCAAATAATACCTTTATTCCAATTTATAACACAATTAAAAAATGCAAAGATTGTGGATATCAATTTGTAGATAACTACGATAAATGTCCAAAATGCAATTCAAAAAATATTGATGATAAATTAAGTGTTTTAAAGGCTCTAAGAGAACTATCCCTTGAAGTTGATGAAATTTTAATAGCATCGGATCCCGATGTTGAAGGTGAAAAAATTGCATATGACATTCTACAATATATTTATCCCGTAAATAGTAATATTAAAAGAATAGAACTTCATGAGATAACTCGTAACGCATTTTTAAAAGGAATCGATGAAAAAAGGGAAATAAAAGAAAATTTAGTAAAATCTCAAATTATAAGGCGAATTGAGGACAGATGGATTGGGTTTGAACTAAGTCAAAAACTACAAACCAATTTTAAAAGAACACTTTCTGCCGGAAGAGTTCAAAGTACCGTGTTAGGTTGGATTATTCAACGAGAAAAAGAGTACAAAAATAGTATTAAAAAATTCACATCTTTTACATTTGAAAATGGATTAAAAGTAGAATTTGAAGGAATACATGAAAATGCTACACTCAAAATTGAAAACATATATGAAGATACAATAGCTCCACCAGCACCTTTTAATACTTCAACTATTTTATCTGAAATTTCAAAAAAATACAAATTATCAGTAAATGAAATTATGTCCATTCTGCAAAATCTTTTTGAAAATGGATTTATAACTTATCACAGAACCGATTCAACTAGAATTTCAAAGACAGGGCAAGCAGTTGCAGAAAAATACTTTAAATTAATTAATAAACCTCATTTATATAAACCAAAAAGTTATGGAAATGAAGGTGCTCATGAGGGAATTAGGCCAGTAAAGCCTATTTCCCCCGAAGAACTTAAAGATATGATAAAGGAAAAAATAATAAATCTTGATAAAAAACATTTACTAATCTACAAAGAAATATTTAATAGATTCCTTGCAAGTCAATCGAAAGAAATTAAGGTAAAAAAAGCAAGACTAAACATAATCACTGAAAATTCGAAAAAAAGTGAAGAAATAATAACCGAAATTTTAGAAGATGGTTGGAACATTTTTATGCCAATAAAAGTCATACAAATAATGGATGAAAATAAAGTAACTGATAGAAAAGTTTACAATAAGCATACGGTGCCACTTTTTACACAAGCAACTATAATAGAAGAAATGAAGTCAAAAAATATAGGAAGGCCTTCAACATACGCTAAAATAATCTCAGTTTTATTTGAAAGAAAATATATATTTGAAGATAAATATAAAAGAATAATTCCCACAAAACTTGGAAAAATTGTATACAACTTTTTAAATTCAAAATACAACAAATTTATAAATGAAGAAACAACTAGAACATTAGAAAAAATAATGGATGAAGTTGAAAAAGGCATAAAAGAATTTCAACAAACACTTCATGAAATATATAATGAAATAAAAGGGGGAATTAAATGAAAAAAGTAAGTACCGGAATAATAGGGTTAGATGAAATACTCAATGGCGGTATTCCAGAAAAAAAATGTTGTACTACTAAGCGGTGGGCCTGGAACTGGTAAATCAATATTTTCACAGCAATTTCTATGGCACGGGCTTCAAAATAACGAACCTGGAATTTATGTAGCACTTGAAGAGCATCCAATCCAAGTTAGACAAAATATGTCCCAATTTGGATGGAACATAAAACCATTCGAAGAAAAAGGATTATTTGCACTTATAGATGCATTTACTGCTGGCTTTGGAAAATCAAAAGAATTTGAAAAGTACATTGTTAGAGACCTAAACGATTTACACGATTTCATAGATGTATTAAGACAAGCAATAAAAGATATAAACGCTAAAAGAGTTGTTATAGATTCTGTAACAACATTATATTTAAACAAGCCAACCTATGCTAGAAGCATAATTCTTCAACTCAAAAGAGTACTAGCAGGTACAGGTTGCACTTCTTTATTAGTTAGCCAAGTTAGTATTGATGAAAGAGGCTTTGGTGGTCCAGGTGTGGAACATGGAGTAGATGGAATTATAAGACTTGATCTAGATGAAATCAAAGGTGAACTTAAAAGATCATTACTAATATGGAAAATGCGCGGAACTCCGCATTCTCTAAAAAGACATTACTTTGAAATAACACAAAGCGGTATAAAAATAACAAGCTAAGGAGGTGAGACATTATGATACCGCTAAGTCCTATGGGAAAACAAGAAATTCACAAACTTGAAAGTATATTACTTTATGCAACATTATTTAGAAAAGATGTTTTAGATCTAATAAAAGATCCATCTGAAAGACTCACATGGGTTGATAGTTTAGCAGTTGCCTCAAGTGCAATAGCAAGAGAAAAAGCTGGCATGAGAATTCCTGAAATAGCTGAAGAACTTGGTAGAACAGAACAAACAATTAGAAAACATTTAAAAGGAGAAAGTAAAGCGGGTCAAATTGTTAGAGAAACATACGATTTACTAAAACAAGGTCAAATCGATGAATCACAAATCTCCATTAGTTCAATTCTTGAAGAAAATGAGAAACTAAAACAAGAAAATAATATTTTGAAAAATTTTATAAAAGAATTCTATAACAAAGTTAAGGATTATATTCCAGAAGATTAATCTTTTTGATTTACTTTTCACTCTATTTCTCGTTAATTAGTTTTAAAGTTAAATTTAACTTTAAATAAATTAAGATATATGATAAAATTAAAATGTATAACATAAAGCAAACTAAAGAGGTGAATTAAATGGAAATATCAACATCACAAAAAATACTTAATGAATTATTAATCAGCAATAAAATCAGTAGAACAGAACTTGAAAAAAAATTTAATATTACTCCATCTACGTTGTCTTATACTATAAAAAAAATTAAAAACCTTATTGAAATATATAAAGAACCATCATTGGGACAAGGTAGACCTAAGCAGTTCCTATCATTAAATAAAGATTATTGGATTTCACTGGGAGTTAAAGTTGGAAGAGACTATGTAAACATTACAAAATTAAATGGACACTTTGAAATTCTTGAACGCTATACTTTTAAACTTAGTAAAAAAAATATTGGAAATGAAAATCTCTCAAAATTTTTAAATGATGCTTTTGAAAAAATTTCTGAAAAAGAAAATATCAAAGCTGTTGGAATGGCTTTTTCTGGAGAAGTTGTAGAACAAAAAGTAAATTCAAAAATTCTAAAACTTGAAAACTTTTCCCCTGAAAAAATTGTTAAAACTCATTTTAAAAATTCCGCGCATTCAATATTAAATGATGTTGAAGCAATTGCAACCGAAGAATATATTAAATACAAAGGAGAAGACATTTTAGTTATTAATTATGGTACAGGAATTGGTGCATGTTACTATGGAAATGGTGAATTCAAAAATAATAAAAATAGAAAAATAATAGAAATAGGACATTTTTTTGCTGGAGGACATGAAAAGTGTTATTGTGGAAGTACAGGTTGTCTTGAAACTCTTGCTTCTGATTACGCTGTTTTAAAAAAGTTTAAATACAATGACCTTAAAATTGTAGATTTTATAGAAAATGAAGAAAATTTTGAAAATGATCTAAAAGAAGTAAGAACGCTTTATAAAACCTTTAAAAAAAGAGCTGAGGATATATATGAAGGCACTTTTAATTATCTAACAATATTTATTTCAACAATCTTTAGAATTTTAGAGCCAAAAAAGGTTATTTTAACAGGTGAAGGTGTAACACCATGGTTTTCACAGATGTTACAAAAAAAGATTATCAATTCAAACAAAATACCAATACCTATAATTTTCCGTGGACTTGAAAACAACATCGAATTAGGCGCATCAATTAATGCCTTACAAAAATATATAATGACTAAAATTGAATGATAACTTTCGTACCAATTAAATAATTGGATTCTATAATCAACTTATAATTTAATATATTACAAATATGTTTTACAATCGAAAGCCCCAATCCTGACCCTGTTGCCATTTTGGTGGCTTCTTTGCTTCTATAAAATCTTTGTGTAACTTTTTCTAAATCTTCTTTTTTTATACCAATTCCACTATCACTAATTATTATCTTATCTTTATATGCTTCTATTATAATTGTGGAATTATTGTATGAATATTTTATAGAATTAGAAAGCAAGTTTTTAATTATTGTATAAAGCATAAAACCATCACTTTTATACTCTTTATTTAAAATTTTTAAATCGAGCGTTAAATTTTTACTTTCCAATTTCTGTGAAAGTTCATCAATAACCTCGTTTAATATCTTTTCAAAATCTACTATATCAATCTTAGGTTTATACATTCCAAGCTCTAACATAGCCAGTACTTTCAACTGCTTTATAATTCTTTCCATTCTTTTTGAAGATTTTTCAATATCTTCAAGAGCTTCCAAAATATCTTTATTATTTTCATTAAAAATATCCTTAAGGTAAATTGCGTTGGCCTTAATTATAGAAAGTGGATTAAATAATTCGTGAGATATTGCTGTAGTAAAATTAACTTTTGCCTCTTTAATTTTTATATACTCAGTTAAATCCGACAAGTAAAGTAAGTTATCAAAAAATTTAATTTTTACATATCTCCAATCTGAAAACTCAAAAAAATAAAGCTTTTCTTCAAGTTCAAAATTTTTTCTCTCTATTAAATACTCAATAATTACATCAATATTTTTTGATGTAAAAACATCCAAAATTTCAAAATTTTCTTTAAAACCATATTCCAATGCTTTATTATTTGCCTTGGCTATTTTTAAACCATCAAGCATTATAATTGGTTCATCAAAATTCTGAAAAATTTCAAAATTAAACATCATATCCCCTCGGATTAAATTTGTATCCTGCTCCTCTTATTGTTTTTATCCAAGATTTTCCTAGCTTATTCCTTATATTACTTATATGAACATCAACAACTCTATCTGAAATAAATTCATCTTCCCAAACTGTATCTAAAATTTTTTCCCTTGAAAAAACATAATCTGGATTTTTTGCAAGTAAACATAAAACTTCAAATTCTTTAGCTGTCATCTCAACTTCATTATTGTTTAATTTAACAACATAATTTTCACAAAATATTTCTAAAGGTCCATATTTTATATATTCATTATTTTTTGAAACCCTTCTAAAATACGATTTTATCCTTGCAACAACTTCCCGTGGATTAAATGGCTTTGCAACATAATCATCGGCTCCAATTTCAAGACCATATATTTTATCATTATCACTATCTCTTGCTGAAATAATAATTACTCCAAGATCTGGAAAATTAACCTTTATATCCGGCAATTCATTTATCGAAAAACCATCAGGAAGCATTATATCAAGCAAAACCAGATCAAATTTATCATTATATAACTTTTTACGAAAATCGACTATACTTCCTGCTTCGTCAACTTCATATCCATGAGACTTTAAATATTTTTTCAGAATATTTCTTATTGACAAATCATCCTCAACTATTAGAATCCTTTTCATAATTTATTATCTCCTTTATTTCCTTTCCAGTTTCTATATAAATTATCTCTTCACATAAATTTGTTAAATGATCGCCTATTCTTTCTAAATCACGCGCTATTAGAATATTGTATATAATAGATTCTTTATTATCAAGATCCTGTGATTTGTTTCTTATCAACTTTTCTAAATCATCTAAATTTTTATCATCAAACCATATTTTTTTTGATAATTCAATATCTTTTTTTGAAAAAGCTAAAAATGTATCATGCAGCATTTTTAATACTATTCCAAACATTTCTTTTACTTCCCTTATCATCTTGTAATCAATATTGTTCTTTTCAAAATAAATGACTTTTTCTGCACTATTGCAAGACAAATCAGCAATTCTTTCTAAATTATTCGAAAATTTAATCATTGTAATTATATACCTTAAATCCTTCCCAATAGGATTATAACGAGCTATAATATCGTAAACTTTCTCTTCTATCTGTCTATTTAATAAGTCTATCTCATCGTCCCTATTAATAACATCTTTTGCAAGAGAAACATCAAAAAATTCTAACGCCTCAATTGCATTTTCAAAAGATTGAGATACTAGTGAAAGCATTTTTGAAATATAAGCTCTTAACATTGAATATTCTTTTTCAAAATGTATAGTATCCATATTTTATTCCTCCTCTAACCTATTTTACCATTTAAGTATTCTTCTGTTAATTTATTTTTTGGATTTCTTACAACTTCAGAGGTTTCTCCAAATTCAATAAGTTCTCCTTTAAACATAAATGCAATGTAATCTGATATTCTAATTGCTTGTGCTATATTATGTGTCACTATAACAATTGTATACTTTTCTGATAATCTTTCCAAAAGCGATTCTATTCTTTGTGTTGCTATTGGATCAAGTGCAGATGTTGGCTCATCTAAAAGTAATACTCCAGGTTCAATAGCTAGAGATCTTGCAATACACAACCTTTGCTGTTGCCCTCCTGAAAGCGAATAAGCATTTTTATCAAGTTCATGCTTTACCTCATCCCATAGTGCTGCTTCTTTTAAAGTCTTTTCAACAATTTTATTTATTTTACTTTTATCTTTTACCCCATGGATTTTTAATCCAAAAGCTATGTTTTCATAAATGCTCATTGGAAACGGAACAGGCCTTTGAAAGACCATACCAACTTTCTTTCTCAAAACTGTTAAATCATCTACATCTTTATAAACGTCTTTTCCATCAATTAAAAGTGATCCTTCAACTTTAAATCCTGGAATTTCATCATTTATCCTATTTATACTCCTTAAAAGAGTTGATTTTCCACAACCTGAAGGTCCTATTATCGCAGTAATTTTATTTATATAAACTGGAAAAGTCACATTATTAACAACCTTTTTTTCTCCATAATATGCTCCAAAATTTTTAAATTCAATTATTTCCATTACTAATACCTCCTATTTTATAAGCAATCAAGTAAATAACCAAAATCAAAATTAGAAGAAATGCTGCTGTTCCACTTGTCATCCACATTGATTCTTTTCCATATGCAGAAATTAGATAGTATATATGAGTTGGCAATGTCATTACTGGAGAAAAAATATTTTTTGGCATACTAGTAGCATAAAAAACAGATCCTGTTACCAACACTGGTGCAGTTTCTCCTAAAGTTCGCCCAAGTCCTAATAAAACACCCGTAGTAATTCTTGATTTTGATGCTTTTAATAACACTTTAAAAATAGTTTCGTTTCTTTTTGCACCTAATGCATATGCAGATTCTTTAAGTTCTTTTGGTAAACTTGCCATAGCTTCTTTTGTTGAATTTGAAATTATTGGTAAAGTCATTATAGAAAGTGTAAGAGATGCTGACAATATTGAAGTTCCAAATCCCAAAGCAATTGAAAACATAGCATATCCAAATAAACCATAAACTATAGATGGCATTCCACTTAACCCAGTAACTGCTAATTCTACTATTTTTGATATCTTCTTATCTTTATACTCTGCTAAAAATATGCCAGTAAAAATTCCTAACGGAACTGAAAAAATAACACTTGTAATAATAATATAAATACTGCCAACTATTGCTGGAAATATTCCACCTTGCCTCATGCCATTTTCTGGATACTTTGTAAAAAAATCTAAAGAAAAATATTTTATTCCATTTGCTAAAACTTCTATAATTATAAACACAATAAAAACTACTACTATATATGACAAAATCTTTAAGATAATTTTTGCAAATTTATCCATATGTTTTCCAGCTCCTTAACTTTGATAAATAAGTTAAACATAAAGAAATTACTAATAAAATTAAACCAGCTAGGAATAATGAATGATAATGCATACTTCCGACTCCAGCCTCACCAATTTCACTAGCTATAGCTGCCGTTAAAGGTTTTATAGGATCAAAAAATGAAGTTGGAATCATTGCTGCTCCTCCTCCAACCAATAAAACCACCATTGTTTCTCCTATTATCCTATTAATTGTTAAAATTGTTGAGTTAATTAATCCAGAACGTGATGCCAAAGTTGTAATTTTTAATGTAGTAATAAATTTAGAAACTCCTAAAGAAAGTGAACTTTCAATTAATTCTTTTGGAACACTATCTAAAGAATCTGTCATAAGCGAAACAGAATAAGGAAGTGAAAGCAAAGAAAGGCCAATAACTGCTAGAAGAAAATTCTCAGTAGACCATACACCAAAATTCAAAAATATTGGCGAAATATAAAATACCAAAAACATTCCAATTATAACAGATGGAATTCCAGACAAAATACTAATAATAAATTTAATGAATCTCTTTTCAAAACCATTTGAATAAGTATGAAGATAAAATGCTATAAAATAACCAATTGGAATAGTAATAATTGATGAAACTAATGTTACAAGTAAAGTATCAGCAATTAGTGCTAACATACCAAATTCAGGAGGATCATATGTTGGATACCAATAAACGCTCATCAACGGTTTTAACTTTAGTTCAACAATTGCTGGCAATGCTTCTTTAAATATAAATACTATCAAGAGAAAAAGCGCTGTGATGGACAACAGCGCAAAAAAGTATATTAAAAACATCTGAAAATAATACTTAAAAGTCCTCATTTATTTACCCCCTAAAATCCATATGCAGAAACATATCCTGCTTTTTCTACTAAATCTTGTCCTTTTTTAGAAACTGCAAAATTAACATATTTCTTTATGAGATCATCAACTAGGTATCCGTTTGATGCATCAACAAACATGTACAATGGCCTTGAAATTGGATAGGTTCCTTCTAAAATATTTCTTTTAGTTGGTAATACACCATCAACTTTTAAAACTTTAACATCTTCTGTAACATATCCAATTCCAGTATAAGCAATTGCATATGGATTATTTTTTACAGATTCAATTTCAAATTGAGTACTTTCAACCATCCTAACCCATGGAGCCATTTTTTCCTTATTCAAAACTTTATTTTCGAATGTTTCAAAAGTTCCAGATGCCGTATTTCTTGAATAAATTACTATTTGCTTTTTAGGTAAATTTGGATCAACTTGACTCCAGTATCTTATTTTTCCAGTGTATATATCTTTCAAAGTATCTATTGATATATTTTCTATTCCAAGATTTTTATTTACAATTACTGCTATACCGTCATAACCAACAATAATAGGTACAAAATATTTTTTCATACTATGCATTTTTTCAATTTCACTTTCTTTTAACCATCTACTTGAATTTGCAATATCTGCTGTCTCGTTAAAGAGGGCTGCAATCCCAGTCGATGAACCTGCTCCTTCAAGTGTTATCTCCATATCTGGATACATCTTTTTTAACTCTTCTATCCAAAGTTGAGCAACTGGGAAAATAGTGTTTGAACCCTTGATTACCAAAGTTCTTGAAAATGCGAAAAACACCAACAATAACGCAAAAATGACAAAAATCTTTCTCATAAGAAACACCTCCTGGTTTTTGGTCTCCAGGAGTATTATCTAAAATATACATTTTACTTTTTTTTAGAAATATTAAGAAATGTTAAGAGATAAAGGAGAGATTTATTAAGGATGGTATAAAAAGTAAATGAAAGCCTATAAATACTGCTGAACTTTCCTAAAGTTAAAGTGCAAATAAATACCAAAAGTTTAAATTGCTCATACATAAGCATTCAATTATTTTCTGTATTTGCAACTAAAACTGTAGCAATGTAAATTGCTATAAAAAGTTAAAAATCAAAATCATAAGTACCACTTTCTTAACATTTTTTGAATTTTTTCAAAACCTTTATATGGGGGATATTTTACGTTAATTTCAAACTTTCCTCTAAAAAATACCGGTTTAAAGTGTGAAAATGTTTCAAAACTATATCTACCATGATACCTTCCTATTCCGCTTGTTTTTATTCCACCAAAAGGAAAACTTTCTGGGACAAAATGAGAAATTGTGTCATTTACACTTATCCCACCAGCTTGAATTTTATTAATAACATTTTTAACAAAAGCTTTGTTATTCGAAAATACATAAAGAGACAAAGGATATGGATTTTTACTAATTATTTCAAATATATCTTTTTCATCTTTAAATGTAATTATAGGCAAAATAGGACCAAATATTTCTTCACTCATTAATGAATCGTTTATTTTCACATCATCTACAATAGTAGGTTCAAACTTTCTTTCATATACTTTCCCTCCAAAAATTACTCTTCCTTTTGTATTATTTAAAAAATTTTTTAGTCTTTTTACATGCCTGTCATTAATTATACAAGCCATCTTACTTTGAAAATCTTCGAAATATTTAATTAACCTTTCAACTAGTTGCTCCTTAATACTTTCTTCAACTATTAAGTAATCAGGAGAAATACATGTTTGCCCTGCATTTAATAATTTTCCCCAAGCAATTCTTTTAGCTGAAAGTTCTAAATCACAAGTTGAATCTACAATAGTTGGATTTTTTCCCCCAAGCTCAAGTGTTACTGGAATTAGCCTTTCAGATGCTTTTTTCATTACATATTTTCCAACACCTGGACTCCCCGTAAAAAATATATAATCAAAATCTTGATCTAAAAGTTTTTTAGAAATTTCTGCATCTCCTGTAACTACTTTTATATAATCTTCTGAAAAATACTTTGTTATCATTTTTTCTAAAACTTTAGTAACATTTTCTGAATATTCAGAAGGTTTTAAAACAGCACAATTTCCAGCTGCAATAGCTCCAACTAAAGGAGTTAGGGTTAAATTTACAGGATAATTCCAAGGCGAAATAATTAAAGTTACACCGTATGGTTCAGGAATTAAAAAACCTTTTCCAGATTTATTCTCAATACCAACTTTTACTCTTTTAGGTTTTGAAAGTTTTTTTAAATTCTTAATAAAATATTTTATTTCTCTATAAACAATAAATATTTCTGTCAAAAAAGATTCCTCTTTTGATTTATTTAAATCAAGAAAAAGAGCACTATATAAATCTTCTTCAAACTCTTCCAATGCATGTTTTAAAATTTTTAATTGATTAATCCTAAACTCTAAATCATATGTTTTTCCAGTACTGAAAAATTCTTTTAAAGAATTTATCAACTGTTCCACTCCTTTCTTAGCAAACCCATAACAATTACATTATAATATTTACCATTTCTAAATATCTCCTCTCTTAAAGCCCCTTCTATTTTAAATCCTACTTTTTCATAACTTCTTATTGCTCTTTCATTGAATGAAAATACCTCTAACTTTACTTTATTAATATTCATTTCGTTAAAAATAAAATTGACTAATACTCTCATAGCATCTGTTCCATATCCTTTATTCCAATATGGTTTTCCCAAAAAAATACCAACTTCAGCAACTGAGTTTTTCCAATCAACTTTGTTTATACCACAACCTCCAATGTATTTCCCATCTTCAATCCTTTCAATAGCAAAAGAATATTCTCCTCTTCCAAATGGGTTTAAACTGTTATACCATTTTTCTTCATCATCAACCCTTAATGGAAACGGAATTCCAGGGATCAAATATTTTTTAACCTCTGGATCATTTACAAATTTCCTTGCTATTTCCAAGTCATTTTTTTCATACGCCCTTAACCTAACTAATTTTCCATTGTACATTTTAATCCCCCCTTCTTTCTTAACTTAATTATATCAAAAAGAAAGAATAAAAAAGATAATTAACTGTAAATTGCTTTCAAAAAGACACAAACAGTTTATTCTAATTTTGGTTCATAATATAAATTGTTTATAATATAAATAGTTTATATATTAAACCATATTAGGAGGTGCTATTTTGAATAAAGAAGATATCTTGAAAACAATCTTCTCACTAGTAGTAAATTTTGTCAATTTTTTTCATTCAAACAAAGTATTTTCAAAAATGACTACAAATGAATTTTATGTATTTGTTTTTATTGCCTTAAATAACAACGTTACAATGAAAGAATGTTCTCAAAAACTAAATCTTTCAAAAAGTACTATAACAGTCATTATTGACAAATTAGAACAAGAAAATCTTGTCAAAAGAATAAGGTCTAGAAAAGACAGAAGAAAAATATTCTTAATTTTAACAAAAAAAGGCGAAAACATTTTTAATAAATTTTTGGAA
Organism: Thermosipho africanus Ob7; assembly: GCF_003351105.1. Lineage (NCBI taxonomy): Bacteria > Thermotogati > Thermotogota > Thermotogae > Thermotogales > Fervidobacteriaceae > Thermosipho > Thermosipho africanus. Next base: position 441,619 of record NZ_NKRG01000001.1, on the reverse strand, counting down.
GATTTTAATAAAATTGTCGACTATACCATTTCTAAAATTCCTGATAATGAACTTCAAATTATTAACAAAGGCTTTGAATACTTTATTAAAAATTTAGGAGGTGAGAAAGAATGATATTTATTACTGGTGGTTCAGGACATTTAGGAAATGTTCTTATCCGAAAGCTTTTAAAAATGGATGAACAAGTTGTAACACTTGTTCATCCAAGTGACAAATGTGAAAGTTTGAGAGGATTAAATGTAAAAATAGTAAAAGGTGATGTAAGAGATTATACACTAGTTGAAAAACTATCAAAAGATGCTGACATAATTATTCATCTTGCTGCACTTATATCAATACTTCCCTGGAAGAAAAAAGCTGTTTACTCAGTAAATATAGACGGGACTAAAAACATACTAAAAGTTTGTAAAAAGTTAAATAAAAAACTAATTTATATTAGCTCAGTTCACGCATTTGAAGAGCCAAAGCCTGGAACTGTTATAGATGAAAACACTAATATCGATCCTTCAAAAACTTCTGGAGTATATGGCAAATCAAAAGCATTTGCAGCACTTGAAGTTCTTAACGCAATAAAATCAGGTTTAGACATTACCACCGTATGCCCAACTGGTATTATTGGTCCATTTGATTTTAAACCATCTGAAATGGGAATAATGTTTTTAAAATATTTAACAAACAAACTCAAATACATTATTGATGGAAGTTTTGATTTTGTAGATGTAAGAGACGTTGCAGATGGAATTATTAAACTTATTTACCTTGATAAAAGAGCTAATTTTTATATACTTTCAAACAAAACTTTTAAAATGACTGAACTTATACATCTTTTAAATGAAATCACCGGGAAAAACATAAAACCAAAAGTTATAAATACAAACTTTGCATATTTTTTATCATTATTTTCAACAACTTTTGGATATCTTGTAAATAAAAAACCACTATTTACTCCTTACTCAATACATACGTTAACAAGAAACTATACATTTTCACATAAAAAAGCTACAAAAGAAATAAATTATAATCCAAGAGATATAAAAATAACTCTTTATGATACATTGGAATGGCTTTCAAATTACTTTTTAAAAGAGAAATTAATAAATCCTCTCAATTTGCACTCTATCAAGTAAATTTAAAACATCGGCCTTTTTACATAACTCGGTTCCAGGAGTCATAACTGCCGCATTTCCTGCTGCATTTGCCCACTTAAAAGCTTCATATCTACCTTTATCTCTCATTAAAACATAAGCTGCTAAAAATGAATCTCCGGCCCCTACTGCACTATTTACTGGAACATCAATAGGTTTAGCAAAATATCCTTCATCATTTGCCAATAATAAAGCTCCTTTGGATCCTAAAGTTAGTAATATTTCTTTAAGATTATACTCCAAAATTAATTTCTTACCTTGTTCTATAAAATCTTCAAACTTTTCTATTTTCTTACCTACAAGCCTTTCGAACTCATGTTGATTAGGTTTTATTACATCAGGACCACCCAATAACCCTGATTTTAACTTTTCACCATCTGCATCAAAATAAACATATACTCCCCATTGTTTTAAAGCAAAAATTATTCCTGTGTAAAAATCAGGTGAAACACCAGTTGGAAGGCTTCCAGAAATTACAATAATATCTTCTTTTCTAACTATAGCATTTAAAACTTCTAAAACTGTTTCTAGCTTTTTTCTCGAAACTTTTTTAGTTGGAACGCTTATTCTAAACTGTCCACTATTTGTTTCTAAAATAATATTTGTTCTTGTTTCTACACTAACCCTTATCGTCGTATATATAACGCCTTCCATATCAAGCATTTCTTCAATTTTTCTTCCAGTATCACCACCTAAAAGAGAAATAGCTACTGAAATCCCACCAAGCTCTTTAATAACCCTTGATACATCTATTCCTTTTCCTGCAGGATAATCCACTACTTTTTTTGCTCTGATTGTGTCATCAAGCTTTAAATCATCTACATAAATATACCTATCAAGGCACGGATTCATTGTAAGTGTAAATATCATATATATTACCTCCTTTAATCTTTTAATTAATTTTAACATAAAAAATAAAAAAAGGTGCCTGGCATTTTACAGGCACCTTTTCAATATATACACTCTTTAAATTACCAATCCACCATCTATACCAATTACTTGCCCTGTAATATATGAAGATTCATCTGAAGCTAAGAATAAATAGAGATTTGCAACTTCTTCAGGTTCACCCATTCTCTTTAATGGAATTTTTTCATTCAAAGCGTTAATTATTTTTTCAGGAACTTTTTCAGTCATAGGAGTTTTTATAAATCCTGGAGCAACGGCATTTACTCTAATTTGGGCACCTTTTCTTGCAAGCTCTTTTGCCCAAGTTTTAGTCATACCAATTACACCTGCTTTTGTTGCGGAATAATTTGTCTGACCTATATTTCCAAAAACCCCAACAATTGAAGATGTATTAATAATACTTCCTTTACCTGCTTTAATCATAAAAGGTGCAACTGCTTGCGTCATATTAAATACACCTTTTAGATTAACATTAATTACTGCATCCCAATCTTCTTCCTTCATTTTTAACAAAAGAGCATCCCTCGTTATTCCTGCATTATTTACTAAAACGTCAATTTTACCATATTTACTAGCAACTTCTTCAACAACCTCATTTATTCTCTTTCTATCTGTAACATCCAAAACATAAGTATCAATAACTCCAGGACCAGGATTATCTTCTTTTAATACTTTTAAATTTTCTTCGGACATATCACACGCAATTATTGTAGCACCTTCTTTTGAAAATAACAATGCAGCTGCCTTTCCTATCCCACTTGCTGCTCCGGTTATAATACAAACTTTATCTTTCAATCTCATATAAAAACCCCCTTTTTGTAGATAAAATTAGACTCATTTAACTTTTACATTTATAATTATACTATTATTATTGCATTTTAACAACCTTTATTAAAAAATAATTTTTAAAATAAAAAGAAATAAAAAAACTAATATTGAAAATGTAAAAAAATATGTATCAATTTTCTTCCATTTTAAAACATAATAACTACTTCTTTCAAAAACTCCATATTTTCTAGCTTGAAGTGCTATTGAAATTTCTTCTGCCTTTCTGATTGCAGAGATTAGCAATGGTATAATTATAGCCACGATACCCTGAACTTTATACCTTATCCCAGGTTGATCGAACTTTGCCCCTCTTGCAATTTGAGCTTTAATAATCCTATCAACTTCATCAAATAGAATTGGTATAAATCTAAAAGAAATAGTCATGATCATACTAAAGTCTTCTCTATATCTTTTTTTCACACCAAAGTATTTCAATAAATCAGCCAAACCTCTGGCAATAAGTAGCGGAGAAGTTGTGTATGTAAGAAACGATGCAAACAAAACTACAAAAATTAATCTCAATGCAATAAAAGCCGCAGTTTCAATACCACTTACAAAATACTGTATAACAGTTGCAAAAGCTATTAAAAACAACATATTCTTAACTGATCTAAGATAGATCTTTATTGAAATCTTTGACAACTTTACTATTACCATAAACAAAAGAAATAACCATATATAATCATATAAACTACTAACTGACAAAACTGTTGCTATAAAAAGAAATGAAGATACAATTTTTGATCTTGGATCTAGAGAATGAATAACTGAGTCTGTAGGAACATACCTTCCAAAAGCAAATTTCATAACTTACCCCCTGTTAAAAAATATGGAATTTCAAAAATAATGGAGCCAAAATTAAAGAAATTACAGACATAATTTTTATAAGTATATCCAAACTTGGTCCTACTGTGTCTTTTAAAGGATCTCCTACTGTATCACCTATAACTAATGCACTATGTTCATTACTACCTTTTATAGCTCCAGGAATTTTACCTTGTTCGAGATGTTTTTTAGCATTATCCCAAGCGCCACCAGCATTTGCAGTAAATAACGCTAACATTATACCACTTAAAGTAGTTCCTACCAACACTCCTCCAACAAATTCTGTACCTAAGAAAAACCCTGAAACTATTGGTGTAAATACTGCAATAAAAACTGGCTTAGACATTTGTTTTATAGCACCTGATGCACTAATTCTTATACATTTTTCATAATCAGGTTTTTGAGTCCCTTTTAAAATCCCTGGCTTTTCTTTAACTTGATTTCTAATTTCATCAACCATTAAAGCAGCCGTCTTTACTACCGATTCTATTAAAATCCCACTAAACATGTATGGAAGTGCAGCACCTATTATTGCTCCAGATAGTGTTTTTGCATTTATTATATTCAAATTAAGAAAATCAAATATATTTTTCACTGACATCCCTGGTGAAGTCTGTGAAAAAACATAAGATGCAAATAAAGATAATGCTGCAAGTGCTGCAGAACCAATTGCAAAACCTTTTCCAATTGCAGCAGTAGTATTACCAACCATATCAAGTTTATCAGTTATTTCCCTAACTTCTGGTTCAAGTTTTGCCATTTCACTTATTCCACCTGCATTATCTGCAATAGGGCCGTATGAATCAACAGAAACAGATGTTGCAACAAATGACAGCATACCAATTGAAGCCATTGCTACTCCATATAAACCTGAAAAATAATCGGCTAATAAGATTGAAATAAACAAAAATATAGAAGGAATAAAGACACTTTTCATTCCTAATGCCATGCCACTACTAATTACTATTGCTGTTCCTTCTTTTGATTTATAACTTAACTCTCTAGTTGGTCTAAACTCATCAGATGTATAATATTCTGCAAGAAGACCAATAATAATACCTGAAAAGATCCCCAAAATTGAAGAAACATAAGGTGAAAATTTTCCAAATCTAAACCCAAATTTTTCAAGACCATCTACATTTTCAAAAAATATATTTGTCATTAAAAAATTCCCAGCCAGACTTAAAAAAGCTGATAACATAAGTGCAGTATTCAAATCTTTGTGTGGCTTTCCAGAGCCTTTTTTAAATATTATATAATAAATACCTATAATACTTCCTATTAAACCTATTATTGTATACAAAAAAGGATAAAAAATTAACTTTTTTGCAGTTTCATAATATATCCCACCAGAAAGTGCAAAGATATATGAAGCTAAAACTATCGCTGAAAGTATAGATCCTACATAACTTTCAAGTAAATCTGCACCAAGTCCTGCAACATCTCCAACGTTATCTCCAACGTTATCTGCAATTGTTGCAGGGTTTCTTGGATCATCTTCAGGAAGTTTTAATTCAGTTTTTCCAACCAAATCTGCCGCCATATCTGCTGCCTTTGTATACACACCTCCACCTACCCTATCAAACATTGCAATTATTGAGCAGCCCAAAGAATACCCAGAAACTGTCATTGCAAACGGAATAAAATTTATACCAAGATAATTTTCCACAATTACCAAATATTCTTTTTTTAACTGATATCCAAAAATTAAAAAAACTAATCCCAATCCAAGGAGAGCAAATGAACTTACAGAAAGCCCCATAACTGAACCACCATGAAAAGCTACTTTTAATGTCTTATCTATGTCTTTTGTTACACGAGCAGTGTTTGAAACTCTTACATTTGCACGCGTTGCTATTTTCATACCAATATAACCTGCTATGGAACTCATTAGAGCACCTATTAAGAATGAAACTGAAACATACCATTCAGTCAATAATCCAAGGATTATTGCAATTGGAAGAGATATTTTAAAAACAACTTTGTATTCATGAGAAATAAATGCATCAGCACCTTCTCTAATAGCTTTTGCTATTTCTATCATTTCCTTAGTACCTTCTGGCTTTTTTGTTACACTCCAAAAGTTTAACAAAGCAAGAAATACACCGACAATAGGTAATAATAAATATATAAACATATCATCACCCCCTCAATTTTTGTGAAAATTCTAACTTAAATTTATAATGTAAAAGTTCTTTAAACATTTTATTATCACCTTTTGTTAACAGAATTATAACATTTTTTTGTTCCAAAAACATGCAAAAGTATTTCCAATTTGTTAAAAAATATGATATAATGTTTCAAGAAGATATCAGTTAACATTTAAAATCGAGAGGAGGTTAATTTTATGGGAAAGAGAAGGATCATGGTTATTGATGATCAGCCTGAGATATTAGAACTTATTAGCTTTACACTTGAAAAAGAAGGATATGAGGTTGTTCCTGTTGAAGATGCCGAAAAAGCTTTAGAAGAAATAAAAGACAAAGAAATTGATATGTTTTTAGTTGATATTATGTTACCTGGAATGGATGGATTTGAATTTGTCAGAAATATTAGAAGTCAAGAAAAATATAAATCTACACCTGTAATTTTTCTAAGTGCTAAAGGTGAAGAATTCGACAAAGTATTAGGTTTGGAACTTGGCGCAGATGATTATATAACTAAACCATTTAGTATAAGAGAATTACTCGCCCGTATAAAAGCAGTCTTTAGAAGAATGCAACTTTCTACTCAAGTTAAAGAAGAAAAACCTAAAAAAATTGTTGCCAAAGATCTCGAAATAGATGTGGACAAATATGAAGTTAAAATTAAAGGTAAAAAAGTAAACCTTACTCCTCTTGAATTCGATCTTTTAAGATTTTTAGCTGAAAATGAGGGTAAAGTTTTCTCAAGAAATGTACTACTCGATAAATTATGGGGTTATGACTACTTTGGCGATACAAGAACAGTTGATGTACATATAAGAAGACTTAGAACAAAAATAGAAGAAGATCCTTCTAATCCAAAATATATTGTAACTGTTAGAGGGAAAGGGTACAAGTTTAGAGATCCTGGAAAGGAAGAATAATGACATGTTTCTTGAAGTTTCAACAATACTTATAACAATAATCTTATTAATAATAATTGCCTATTTTAGAAAAAAATTATCAAAAATGAAAATTTACAGAGAAGCTTTAAATAAATTAGCACAGTTAATAGAGGAGGAAAAAGATTCTCCTCCTCTTTATATTGCAGAAAAAATAAGAAAAAAAATTACAAAACTTGAGGAAGAAAATTATGACCTTGAATTATCTTTAAAAAACCATTTAACCATACTCAATAACATAGTTGATCCTATTATAATTACTAAAAAGGATGGAACTATTACTTTCGCCAATAATGAAGCACGTAAAATTACTAGACCCGGGATTGAAGAAAGGAAAGTTTATGAAGTTTTTGAAGATTATTATGTCAATCAAATGTTTGATGAAACCATTAATAATAAAAGCTTAACTTCTGGAGAAATAAACATATTTGTTAATGGTGAAAAAAAATATTATGAAGTGAAAATTGTACCTGTTACCTTAGAACAAAATAATGAAAGGTTTATTATAGTATTGCATGATGTAACACAAGAACGCGTACTTGAAAATGTTAGAAAAGAATTCATATCCAATGTATCACATGAGCTTAGAACACCTCTTACTTCTATACATGGTTATGCTGAAGCTTTACTTGAAGATGATCTCGAAGATAAAGAATTAATCAGAAAGTTCCTATCAATTATAGAATCTGAGGCTGCAAGAATGACCAGGCTTATAAACGATCTTTTAGATCTAGAAAAACTTGAATCAGGAAACACACAATTTGTTTTCGAAAAAATAAATTTTACCGAAGTTTTAGAACATGTTAGAAATATAATTGAGCCGCTTGCAAAAGATTATCAAGTAGAAGTTGAATTTGTTTATCCTGACGAGTTATATTTAGTTGGTGACAAGGACAGGTTAACTCAAATGACATTAAATTTAGTTGATAATGCAATCAAATATACTTCATTAAAAGAAAAAGGCAAAAAGAAAGTTACTGTTGAAGCTTGGAAAGAAAATAACTCTATTAAATTGGTAGTGAAAGATACAGGTGTTGGTATTCCCGAAAAAGCTCAAAAGAAATTATTTGAAAGATTTTATAGAGTTGACAAAGCAAGGAGTAGAAAAATGGGTGGAACAGGTTTAGGACTTTCAATCGTTAAAACAATAGTTGAAAAACACAATGGAGTCATTGAATTTACAAGTAAAGAAGGTGTTGGAACAAAATTTGTAGTCACACTACCAATCAACAGGGAGGAAGATAACAATGAGACCGTATGATGTAATTTTAAAAAAACGTAATGGTGGTAAATTAACAAAAGAAGAAATTGAATATATGATAATGGGTTATGTAAATGGGGAAATTCCGGATTATCAAATGTCAGCTTTTTTAATGGCAATATACTTTAGACATCTTGACAAAGACGAAAGAGCTATTTTTACTGAGATAATGGCAAAATCCGGTGATATGCTTGATCTTTCTCCAATAAAGGGAGTTAAAGTTGACAAACATTCAACTGGTGGTGTTGGTGATAAAACAACATTGGTTGTTGCACCGATTGTAGCATCGTTAGGAATTCCTGTTGCAAAAATGTCAGGGAGAGCGTTAGGTCACACAGGTGGAACCATTGACAAACTAGAATCAATTCCAGGTTTTAAAACTTCATTAAGTCTTGAAAAATTCTTTGAAAATGTAAATAAATATAAAATTGCGGTTGTAGGACAAACTGCAAATTTAGCACCTGCAGATAAGAAAATATATGCTCTGCGTGACGCTACTGCAACTGTCGATGAAATATCGTTGATCGCATCAAGTATTATGAGCAAAAAACTTGCGGGGGGTGCTGATGCCTTTGTTTTAGACGTAAAAGTAGGTAGTGGAGCTTTTATGAAGGACATTAGTTCGGCAAAAGAACTTGCAAGCGCAATGGTCGAAATAGCAAAATCTCATAACAAAACTGCTGTTGCAGTTTTAACAAATATGGATGAACCACTCGGAACCTTTGCAGGGAATTCTCTTGAAGTATTAGAAGCAATTAATACTTTAAAAGGGCAAGGTGATGAAAAATTTAGAACTCTTTGCTTAACACTTTCTGCCTGGATGTGCCATTTAGCTGGCCTTGGATCATATGAAAAATGTTTTGAGCTTTCTAAAGAAGCTCTAGAAACGGGCAAAGCACTTGAAAAATTTAGAGAGTTTGTTAAAGCACAAGAAGGAAATGAAATGGTTGTAGAATCTCCTGAAAAGATATTACCGATCTCCAATAAAATAGTTGAATTCAAAGCATCCGAGGATGGATATATTTCAAGCATTGATACTGAAAAAGTTGGAATTGCCTGTAATTACTTAGGTGCGGGTAGAGTCAAAAAAGAAGATAATATTGATCATTCTGTTGGATTAGAATTCTTGAAAAAAATTGGCGACAAAGTAAAAAATGGAGATACACTGGTAAGGCTTTATGTAAGTGAAAAAAGTAATATTGATGAAGCTATGAACTTACTCAAACAAGCTTACAATATATCTTCTACAAAAACAAATCCTTTGGAAATTATTTTAGACATAGTAAAGTGAGGTGTCTCTTTGAAAAAGTTAATTCTTATTCTTCAAATTTTTATTTTTAGCGGGCTATTTTTCGCTAATTCCTTGTTGTTTCAAAACAAAGCTTATTTTTTCCCCGACAAATGGATTGATGAAAAAATTTTAAAAGATATTGGATTTAAATATGTTAAAAATGAAAAAATCTTTATGGTATTTAATGATGATCTTTTTATTGGAAAAGATGGTACATTTACCATAAATTTTGATGGTGAGTATAAAAATGCTTTTAAGATAGAAAATAACGAACTTTATTTAAATATTGACTTCTTAAAAGAATATCTAAATCTTTCGGTTATTAAAAAGGACAATCTCTTTATATATTATGATACTTTACCATTACTAAAAAGTGTCGAATTTAAAGATAATAATCTAACATTTTTCTTTTCTAAAGAAATAACAAAAGAGTTTATTAATCTATTGGTTGACAACAGAGATTTGACAATAGAATTAAAACCGATTAATGGTAATCCTGTGATAATAGGTAATGTTAGTTTTCAAAAAAATGAAAATTCATTCTTATTTTTCATTTTAAACAATAGGCTTAAACCTGTACCAATTATTTCTTTTCAAAAAAATATTGTCAAAATTGTTCTTAATTTTACTGAAGAAGATAGAAAAACGTTAAAGGATGGACTTGAATGGGAAAGAAAAATTGAAGTTTTTAATGAAAAAAAATATTTAATAAATTATCTACACATAGATCCAAAAAAAGTAGAAATACTTCCAATCATTTCAAGCAATGGCATAGGCACCAGACAAGACTTGAGAGAAATGCTTAAAAACAATAATTGCATTGCAGGTATAAATGCAAACTATTTTGATCCATCTACTAATATACCAATTGACTTAGTTATAAAAGATGGTAAACTTTTATCGGACAAATACGGATTGAGGCCTGTATTTATAGTAACATATTCAAACGAAGTATTTATAAAAAGAATTAACTTAGAGGTAAATATTTATCTTGATGATCTTCTATTTCTCGTAAAGGGTGTAAATACAAATGCAAAGGGTGAAGTTTTGCTATATACAGATGAATATGCATTAAAAATTCCTAAAGATGACGATAAAAATTATTTTGTAATATCCAACAATCAAATAATTTCAAAAGAATACGTTGAAAAAGTCCCAAAAGACTCGATGGTTCTTTTAATAACAAAAAAGTACGATAAATATCTTAAAAATATAGAAGTGGGTTCAAAGGTGAATTTAACAATTAATTCTGATTTTCCATTCCCTATTAAGCATGCAATAGGTGCCGGCCCTTTGCTAATCGAAAATGGGAAAAAATTAATAGACAGTGACGAAGAAAAATTGAGATATGGTAATGGTCTTGCACTATCAAAGACCAGTAGAACTATTATTGCAATTACAAAGGAAGGTAAAGTTGATTTTATTGTAATTGAAGGATATAATGATTCACCTGGAATGAATTATGATATAGCAACAGAATTTTTACTTGAAAAAGGATATTTTTATGCTATGATGCTAGATGGTGGTGGATCAAGTGCTATGGTAATACAGGACGAAGTTGTAAATCAAGATGGTACTATTCAACGTGGTATACCAGTTGGATTGGGTGTAAAATAAAAAATTTGGAGGTGCCTGTTGTGGATTTAAGAACTTTTATCAGAGATATTCCTGATTTTCCAGAAAAAGGAATTATATTTAGAGATATTACACCATTGCTCAAGGATAAAGAGGCTTTTAAACATGCTATTGATATGCTCGCTGAAAAATTATCCGAAATTGATTTTGACTTAATAGTTGCCCCAGAAGCTCGTGGATTTATTTTTGGTGGTGCATTATCTTACAAATTAAATAAAGGATTTATTCCTGTAAGAAAACCTGGAAAATTACCATATGAAGTAATATCTGAAAAATATACCCTTGAATATGGAGAAGCAGAACTTCAAATGCATGTTGATAGCATAAATAAAGGACAAAAAGTTATAATTTTCGATGATGTTCTTGCAACAGGTGGTACAGCAAAAGCATTAAAAAAACTTGTTGAAAAAGCTGGTGGAGAAGTAGTTGCAATGTCATTTTTAATTGAACTTAGTTATCTTAACCCTAGAGATATATTAAAAGATGAAAATATTATATCATTAATAATCCTTTAAATAAAATTGTTAAAGATAAAGGGGTGTGTAAAATGCTAAAATTTGATTTTACAAATTTATTTAGCAATAAAGTTCCCAATAATATTACACTTGATGAAGTAAAATCATACGAAAATAAAATAAATCAAATCATAAAGGAAATAGATACTAACCGCCCTGGTTTTGTTGAAACTATTTTTTCAAGAAAATGGATAGATTCTGTTTTAGATTTAAAAGATACTATTTTTCAGTTTGATAATTTAGTAGTTCTTGGTATTGGAGGTTCAGCTTTAGGGAATATTGCTCTTCAAAATACATTGAAACCTCTTAACTGGAACTTTCTTTCTAAAGAAGAAAGAAACAGAAAGTTAAGAATTTTCGTGATAGATAATGTTGATCCGGATTTTGTTGCTTCCATTTTAGATACAATAGATATAAGAAAGACATTGTTTAATGTTATTTCAAAATCTGGAAGTACTGCTGAAGCAATGTCAAATTATCTAATTGCTCGTGGAATTATTGAAACATATGGTCTCGATCCAAAAAAACATCTTATCTTTACTACCGATCCAGAAAAAGGAGTTTTAAGAAAAATTGCTAATGAAGAAAACATAAAAACTTTAGAAATACCACAAAATGTTGGCGGCCGTTTCAGTGTTTTAACACCAGTTGGTCTTTTATCAGCATATGCAGCAGGTATAAACATAGAAGCCTTATATGATGGAGCAAAAATTGCCTATTCAAGGTTCTTAAAACCACTATTTGAAAATCCTGCAGCTTTAATAGCAATCACACACTATTTATATTACAATAAAGGAAGAAATATCTCCGTTATGATGGCTTATTCAAATAGGCTCTATCACCTTGCTGATTGGTATAGGCAGCTATGGGCAGAAAGCCTTGGGAAAAAGCTTGATAAAGATGGAAATATAGTTAATGTAGGACAAACACCTGTTAAAGCACTCGGAGCTGTTGATCAGCATTCACAGGTCCAATTGTATAACGAAGGTCCAGATGATAAAATTATTACTTTCTTAAAAACTGAAAAATTTAATAGAGATATTAAAATACCAAATGTTCATGAGGAAGAAGCTCTTTCTTACTTACAGGGAAAATACCTCTCTGAATTGTTAAATAACGAACAACTTGGAACTGAAAGTGCAATTTTAGAACATGGTAAGCCATCATTAAAAATAACATTCCCTGTTATTGATGAGGTACATGTTGGTGAATTTTTTATGCATTATGAACTTGCAACTGCAATTGCTGGTGAATTGTTTAATATAAATCCTTATGATCAACCTGGCGTTGAACTTGGTAAAAAAATAACATATGCTCTTATGGGAAGACCAGGTTATGATGACCATAAAATAAACATTGAGGAAAAAAGGATTGAATTGTAATGAATTATATTGAAATTTTATCAAATATTTTTTCTCCAATAAATATTTATGAATCAGATGACTTTGTTACTATCGTAATTGAAAATGATGAAAATCTTGAAGAAAAAATTAAAAAAACTCCTAAAAACATGTTACCCGAAAAAACTCTTAGAATTATTACCAAAGAAGAGTTAGAAAATAATGCAATTAAAGATTTAGGAGTGAAGCTAATTTGAAATTAATATTATGTGTAACTGGCAAAATTGGAACAGGAAAATCCACTGTATCAAAATTTTTTAAAGAAAAAGGTTTTGAATATATAAATATGGACGAGTTAGGAAAAATTGCCTTTGAATACGAAAAAGACAAAATCTTAGAAGTTTTTAATACATTAGAGAGAAACAAAATTAGAGATATTGTATTTCAAGATCAAAAAATGCTCAAAAAATTAGAAAAAATTTTACATCCAAAAATGTTAGAAATACTTGAACAAATGACTGCCAAAGAAAATTATTATGCAATTGAAGCAGCTATAAAAAGAAGATTAAAAATAAAATGTGATTTTACAATTACAGTAAAATGTAGTTTAGATACAATTTTAAAAAGGGTTTCTGAAAGAGGACTTTCTCAAAAAGATATAGAAAACATATTAAAAAACCAAATGGACATACTTGATGAGGGAATTATTATAAATAATGACGGAACAATCAAAGAACTTTATGAAAAACTTGAAAAAATCTATACTTTTATTATGAAAAGTGCCTCTTTTTAAAAGAGGCACTTTTTTTAATTATTTTTCATCTTTTTTAAAAATTTTTGTTTATACATAAGTTTATCTGCATATTCAATCGCTTCTAAAATGTCATTAAAACCTTCTGGAATTATAGAAATTCCCCATGAAAACTTCGTCTTGATCAAACTTTCCAACCTATTTATTACACACTTTGCATCCATAGTATTTAAAAACAAGACAAACTCGTCACCACCCCATCTAATTATAAAATCACCTTTTCTTATCAACTCTTTAATAACTAAAACAAACTCTCTTAGCAATTTATCACCTGCAAAATGTCCAAGTTTATCATTCGTCTCTTTTAAACCATCAATATCTATAAACACAATACTTGCTTTTTTGTTGGTTCTTTTAATTTCATAAAATTTTTTTTGTAAAATTTCTATTCCAGCTTTCCTTGTTAAAGCACCTGTTAATTCATCATATAACGAATTTTCCTTTACTTCTTCAAATTTTTTAACATTTCTGTAGTGAATTTCTGCAATCGTCAAAATGTATTTTAAAAGACTTTCTTCAAACTGACTGATTTTATTATAATACAATCTAAAAATTATATTATCAAGTTTGTAATCTTTATTTTTGCCGCTAATTGTCCCAAACGATGCTATTAATTTATCACTATCAAAAATCTCTACAGCATTTACTGATGGAATAATATTAAACAAAGTTCTAGCCATTTTATAAAAAAATTCTTTTTTTTCAATTGTTCCAATTATATCAATAACAGAAATCGAAAATAATGGGAATAACGCCTTTTCCTTCAATGTATCACTGGCTTCAAAAATAACATCTGAAATCTTTTCCATACTCTCACCTTATTATACAATTTTTTATTATTTTTCACTTATATTATCGTTTAAAAAGATTTATTCTTTAATTTTTCTCTGATATTAAATAATTCATCTCTTAATCTTGCCGCATCCTCATACCTTAACTCTGATGCTGCCTTATACATTTCTTCTTCAAGCAATGCAATATACTCTTCAATTGATAGAGATTCTTTTAATTCAAATATTGTTTTAATTTCTTCTTTTTCCTCATCTTCATCTGTCATAAACTGCTTAAATATCTCTTCATCAAGTGGTTTAATTATAGTTTTTGGAGTAATACCATGCTTCTTGTTATACTCAATCTGAATTTTCCTTCTTCTATTTGTTTCATCAATTGCTTTTTTCATAGCCGGTGTTATTTTATCAGCATACATAATTACTTTACCATTTATATTTCTGGCAACCCTGCCAATAATCTGTATTAATGTAGTTTCGCTTCTCAAAAATCCCTCAGTATCACTATCTAATATTGCTACTAATGAAACTTCTGGTAAATCCAATCCTTCTCTTAACAAATTTACACCAACAACTACTTCTACATCTCCTCTTCTAAGTTTTTTTAATACTTCAACACGTTCTATCGTATCAAGTTCAGAATGAATGTACAAAGCCTTAATACCCATCTCTATTAAATATTCTGCTAATTTTTCAGCAGTTTTTTTAGTAAGAACTGTAACTAATGCACGTTCGTTTCGTTTTCTTATTTTGGCAATTTCATTAACAAGATCATCTATTTGATTTTGAGTAGGTCTTACTTCAACCTCAGGATCAACAAGTCCTGTCGGCCTTATTATTTGCTCTACAACTTGCTGAGAATTATTAATTTCAAAATCGCCTGGTGTTGCTGAAACAAAAATAACATTTTTTACCTTATTCCAAAATTCCTCAAATTTCAGTGGCCTATTATCATAAGCGCATGGAAGTCTAAAACCATAATCTACCAAGTTTTTCTTTCTTGAAAAATCTCCTCTATACATTGCTCTAAGCTGGGGAATAGTTATATGTGACTCATCTATAAATACTAGATAATCATCTCCAAAATAATCTAAAAGACTGTATGGTGGATCTCCAGGATTTCTACCATCAAAATGTCTTGAATAGTTTTCTATACCTGAACAATATCCAAGTGCTGTAAGAAGTTCAATATCATTCATTGTTCTTTGTTTCAATCTTTCAGCCTCTAGGTGCTTTCCTTGCTTTTTAAAATATTCTAACTGTTCTTCTAATTCTTTTAAAATTGACTTGACTGCTCTTTTTATTTTTTCTTCTGTCGTAATAAATTCTTTTGTAGGATAGATAACTACCCTGTCAAGCTTTTCTAAAATTTTCCTGTTCAATGGATCAAAAGTATAGATCGAGTCTATTTCATCACCAAAAAGTTCAATTCTTATTCCTTCATCTTGATATCTAGGATATATTTCTATAACATCGCCTTTAACTCTAAAAGTCCCTCCAAATGCAACTTCTTCTTTCCTTTCATAACCAATTCTAGCTAAATGTGTTAAAAATCCTTCTAAATCAATCTCTTGTCCTACAGATAAAACAAAATTTAAATCACTAAAATCTTTAGGATCTCCACAATTGTATATTGCTGAAACACTTGCCACAACAATAACATCTTTCCTAGTCATTATTGACTTTATTGCACTAATTCTCATTTTTTCAATTACCTCATTAATGTCTGCATTTTTTTCAATATACAAATCTCTTGTTGGAATATATGCCTCTGGTTGATAATAATCATAGTAACTTACAAAAAATTCAACTTTATTCTCTGGAAAAAAAGATTTAAACTCAGAATATAATTGAGCAGCTAAAGTTTTATTAGGCGAAATTATAAGAGTTGGCTTGCCAACTTTCTCAATAACTTTGGCCATTGTAAATGTCTTTCCACTTCCTGTGACACCTAATAAAGTTTGTATTCTATATCCTTTTTGTAAACCTTCAACTAATTTTTTAATTGCCTCAGGTTGATCTCCTGACGGTAAAAAATCCGAATAGACCTTAAACATTATCAATCCTCCTCGGTCTTACATAAATTGTTTTATAATTACTGTACAATACAAGACCAGGTTTTAATCCTTTAGTTTTTCTAACATATTTTACTTTTGTATAGTCAACTGGAACCTTTCCTGAATTTTTACCTTTGCTATACCCAGCTGCAAGCTCTGCAGCAAATTTTATAACTTCTTCGTCTATATCCTTTCCATTGTTCTTCAACACAACATGTGATCCAGGCATTTCGTGAACATGAAACCATAAATCTTCATCATTTGCCTTACGAACAAGTTCATCATTTTGTTTGTTATTTTTCCCAATATATATTACAAACCCACTATGCTCTACCTTTCTTGGTTCTGATTTGATAACTTTTTTACTTCTACCTTTCTTATCTTTTATTAACCCCATATTTTGCATTTCAAACTTTATCTCTTCTATTTCTTCCTCACTTTCAGCATCTTCAATTGTGTACCAAATTTGATATAGGTAGTCTAGTTCGTCTTCTAATACTTTCTTTCTTTCCAGAAGACCTTTCAACTTATTTTTCATTTTATTGTATTTTTTAAAGTAATAATTTGCATTTTCAAGTGGTCCTTTATTAGAATCTAGAGGAACCTCGATATTTTCATCATTTTCCCAATCATATAAAACTATTTTGTTCATCTTTTCATCAATTTGATAAAAATAAGCCTTTAAAAGTTCTCCATATTTTTTATACAAATCGTAATTTTTGTTTTTTTCAATTTCAATATTAATCTTATCTAATGTATTTTCCAACTTGCTTATATATTTTACCAATACATCTTCCAAAGCCTTTTTCTTTTCATATATTAAGCTCTTTTTTTCATTCCAACTAAAAAACAAATTAATTGCTTCGTCAGGTTTTGAAAATTTTCTAAATTTTTCAGCTAAATGATTTAAAGAAAATGCAGAAATTTCAAATGGTTTATTATTCTCAAAATAAACATACATATTTTTCTCGCTAAATTCCTGAATAATTTCCTTCAAAATTTTTTCTAATTTATCATCCCATTTGATAACTTCATCTTCATCTATACCTGCTCTATACAACAATTCTCTAGCAGCTACTTTAGAAAATCCCTGAATATTCTTGTAAATAAATTCTAAAGCCTTTTTACTTTCATTAATAGTTTTAAGCTTTTTAATTTGATTTACATCAAGCGGATTAATTTTATTTGAACTGAAAATTTTAAATTGTTCTCCTGGAAAAATGTTTCTAAATCTATTTTTTATTCGTTTATAGGCATCCAAAATTATCCCATTTTCTACAAAAATTATATTTGAATGTTTTCCCATTATATCAATATAAATTTCATAATTATGTTTATTTCCAACATCATCAACTTTATAAACTTCAAACTTATAAGTCCTTTCCAATCCAATTTGCTCAATATTTTTTATCACACCACCTCTAACTTTACTTCTTAAATACTCAACAAAATAATGACTTTTGGTGTTTAAAGGTAAATTTCTTTTTTCAAAAGTTATATAAGAATAACTTGGATTAAGTGAAATTTTTAAATCAAAACTTTGAAAACTAAAATAGATTATCTTATTAAAGATATAAAAATTTCTAATATGTGCATTAAGCAAATATGGTTTTGAATATTCTAAAAATTGCCTCATAACAAACCCATCGTATGGCATTTTATCTACCTCCTATACCTAAGTATATCATAAAAAAAATGCGGCCCATAATGGGCCGCAAGAAATTAATTACTTTTTAATTATTCTTTTCCTTCAAACCAGTATGCGTAATAATCATCACCTGGTCTCATTGCATTTGGATACCAACCTTTGAGCCATTTCCTGTGAACCCTAACTCCAATTGGTTGATAAAGTGGTACACTAATTGCATACTTTACAACAAATTTTTGAACTTGTGCATATAACTCCGCCCTTTTTGCTGCATCTGTTTCAGCTGCTGCTTGTTCAATTAATTCATCCAAGCTCTTTCCACCAAGTTCTTCCATAGGTGTACTTACAAATTCTCTGAATTTTGCTCCTTGTCTTGAACTGTAGTCACCTTTTGAATCATAATATGTAAATATGAAGTTATCTGGGTCTGGGAAGTCTGCAAGCCATCCAAGAATGAATATTGGAAGCTCACCACGTTTTGTTGCATCTAAGAATGTTGGCCATTGCAAACCAACAACATCAACCTTAATCTTTGGTGATAACATTTCAAGATACATCTTTACCATTTCTGCTGTTCTTTGTCTTGCTTCGTTTCCTAAGTTATATGCAACTGAGAATTTGAATCCTTTTTTCCATGCTTCTCCGTTCCATGCTTGCATTAATTCTTGTCTTGCTTTAAAGAGATTGAAATCATACAATGGAAGTGAAGGATCAAATCCAAGAAGACCTTCTGGCAATGCTGTTGGTACTCTCTTACCAAATCCTTTTAATACCTCATTAATAAGTGCGTCGTAGTTAATTACGTGTGCAATAGCTTTTCTTGCGTGAACATCACTGAAGAAATCCAATGGAATTCCATTTCCATCAAGCTTTCCACTACCAACGTACTTGCTTCCTTCTTTAATTGTCCAGTTAAATCCAAGAACTGTAACTGACAATGTTGGTAATCCTTCTATTATTTCAATATCTGGATTTCCTCTTACTTGGTCAAGATATTGTGTTGGAATATATGCAATATCTGCATCACCTTTTTCAAGCATTGCTTTTCTGGTTGAATATTCATCAATACCCCATATAATTACTCTCTTAATCTTTGCAGGTTCTCTCCAATAATTTTCATTTGCTTCAAGTATTACTTTTTGTTGTGCTCTATCCCATTCTACAAATTTGTATGGACCTGTACCGTTCATTTGTGTGAATAATGGTGATTCTTCCTTTCCTTGATCATGCCATTTCCACCATGTGGTTGGTTGCCCATCCCAAAGTCCTATTTCAATACACCATTCTTTATCAAGTATTGCTCCCCAACTTCCACCTTGTGCAATTACGTTCAAGAATGGTGCATATGGTCTTGCAAGATGAAATACAACATTGTCTCCGTCTACTTCAATTGCTTTGTCAACTGCATCATACACTTGTTTAAATACTTCTTCTGCTCCAGGTACTGGATTTCCTTCTTCATCAAACAATTCATCCCATGATTTTCCTGTTAAGTCTTCAACAAACATTGTAACATCCCATGTTCCAAAAATTGAATACCAAAGCATCCATACTGGTCCCCCAGATGGATTGTAAAGAAGTGCTCTTTCAAAACTGTATTCAACATCTTCTGGAGTTAAATCATTTCCATTATGAAATTTAACTCCTTTTCTGATTGGAAATACGTATGTTTTTCCACCATCTCTTATGAGTCCATTTTCAACTGTTGGAACTTCTGTTGCAAGCCTTGGTTCAAATTCGTTCAAGCTGGAACCTTTATATTGTATAAGGTTCTCATATACTTGATAAATAACCTCACCACTAGCTGTATCGTATGCAAGATGTGGGTCAAGAGTATCTGGCTCACCAATAGTTGCGTCTACCAAAGTGTTTGGGTCGGCAGCAAATAATACTACCGCAAATACTACCATCAAAAATGCTAAAAGTTTTTTCACAAAAATCCCCCCTCTTCTGGAGTAATGTAATGGTTCGTAATTATTATACCACATATTTTACAAAAAAATCAACTCTTTTACATTTCATAAAAATATATATTAAATATTATAGCTATTTAATAAAAAATTTAGCACTTGGAATGTATATTCTTAACCTTGTCCACGGAGTAATAATCTCCTTATAATTATTGTAAAATTCTAATTTTTCATTTTTAATTATATTACAAATTAACCTTCCAATTGAATCAGAACAATTTTCAACTATTTCAATTTCTTTATTTTTGAACGTTACATTATTTGGAACTAATTCTCCAAAATTTTTATAAGTATACTTATAGCTTCCAAATTTAAACATTGCTTCATCAAACAAAGTTGTTTTTTTATCTATTAAAAATGACATTATCATATATAAACTACTTAAGTCAATTGGAATATCATATGCATAGCTAAAATCTAAAGTTATATGTTTGATATCATCATTTTTTGCAATATTTTCAAATTCTTCAAAAATTTCTGAAAATTTATCTCCCAAAAAATTAAACGAGAAAATTTTTATATCAGCAAAATCATTTGATTTTTTTTCTATCAAAACTGGTTCTTTTCTAATAAACTCTTCATACGGAATCGTTTCAACAATTGTTTTTTCGCTCTTTCCTAAATATTCGTATTCAACCTCAATTCTCTTTTTCCTTAAAAATTCTCCTAAAAATGGAAAAATATATCTTGAAAAAAATTGTTTATTCTCATTAAAAATATTTTTTTCTAAATAAAAATCTGATAAGTATTCGATCAAATTCCTGTTATTAATTTTACTAACCACTGCTCCTTCCTCAATACTACATGAAGAATTAATAACCACAAATTTTCCATCAACAAATCTAATTTCAAATGGTAGAACATAAGTAGATTTATTAGATTCAGGCAATAGCACATATACCCCAGGATATTTTGAAATTTCTTTAACTAGGATCTTATAAAACTCGTATTTATTCATCCACCTACTGATTTTGATATCTTTAAAATTAATTACCCTCTCATCATCAATATAATGTAATTTAAGTTTGGAATTAATAAGCTCAATTTCCTTGTTCAAAGTTTTGGGCAAAAATTTCTGATATTTAAAAACATAGGGAGAAATAACTATAAAAATCACAACACCCAAAACAAAAAATAGCGTAAAGTTAATAAATTTCTTAATCATTTTTTAATTCACCCCCATAAAAAATATACACCAAATTCTTGATTTTAAAAAATTTTTATGGTATTATTTTTTTGCATGGGTGCGTAGCTCAGTGGGAGAGCGCTTCCTTCACACGGAAGAGGCCGCAGGTTCAATCCCTGCCGCACCCACCAAAAAAATAAATGAAGGGCCTTAAAAGGCCCTATTTTTGTGGTAAAATATTTAAAGAGGTGTAAAACATGGAAAAATACTTAATTTATATTTTAGGCACATTACTTGCAACAATTGGATTAATCTTTTTAAGTTTTTACATAGCTATTTTCTTTTTTTCGCCTGTAATAGAAAATATTTTTTCTATCAATATGAATATTTCATCAGCATTGCTAATAATAGCGATATCTTTCACGCTCAATGGCTTTTTTATAGGCTTCTATTCAATTTCTAAAGATTCATGGGAATATGCTAATGTATGGATAATAATTTCCTTTTTACTATCATTTATATCATTTCTCTTTCAATTATACAAATTAGCATCTCTAGGCCCAACCTGGTTGGGTTTAGAATTTTTTGGAATTAACGGCAATAAAATTGAGACTATGTACATTGGTATGATGCTTTTCCTAATAAATCTTGCCATATTAGTTATTTGTGGAATACTTGTTTTCAGCAGATTTAGAGGTGAAGAATGAAAGTTTTAGGAGTTGTAGTTGAATATAATCCTTTCCATAATGGCCATCTCTATCATTTAAAATCTGCTAAAAAGCTAGTAAAACCTGATTTTACAATTGCGGTTATGAGTGGAAATTTTTGCCAAAGAGGAGAGCCGGCTATTGTTAACAAATTTGCAAGAGCTAAAATGGCTCTTTTAAATGGTATTGATGTAGTATTTGAAATTCCAACTGTCTATGCATTACAAGATGCAGGTGGCTTTGCATTTGGTTCAGTTGGCTTAATGCATAAACTTGGTCTTGTTACAGATATTGTATTTGGAAGCGAAAGTGCTGATATTTCATTTCTTGAAAAGATCTCCAAAATCTTATATGAAAATTCAAAAGAGTTTGATTACCTAATAAAAAGAGAACTAAAAAAAGGTTTGTCATATCCAAACGCAAGAAAATTTGCACTTCAAAAATTTTTGAAGACTGATTTAGATACTATTAAAAAGCTAGAAAACTCAAATGATATTCTAGGAATCGAATACATCAAAGCAATTTTTAAATATAACAGCAACATTAAGTATCATGTTATTAAACGTGTTGGTGCAAAATACAATGAGCAAAATTTATCTGGGAAATTTTCTTCAGCTACTGCAATTAGAAATGCTATAAAGTTTGAAAAAAACATTAAAGAATATGTTCCTGAAAGTACTTATTTAATTTTAAAAGATGAATTTGAAAAAGGGAGAGGTCCAGTCTTTTTGGAAAATTTAGAACAATTTATACTCTCTGAATTTAGATTAAAGGCAAGAGAAAATTTAGAAAATATATATGGTTTTAGTGAAGGTTTAGACAAAAGATTTATTGATAGTGCAAATATTTCAACCAATCTTAAAGAATTCATTGAAAATATAAAAGCAAAAAGATTTACATTCTCAAGAATAAGAAGGTTGATATTCCATGCGATCTTTAATTTTGAAAAAAACTATATGGAATTTTCAAATAAACTAGGACCTCAATATGCAAGAGTTCTCGGATTTTCAAAAAAAGGTCAAGAATTTTTATCATATGCAAAGAAAAAATCAACAATTCCAATTATCACAAATCCTTCACTCAAAAACAAAATACTAAAAGATGTTTTAAAAAACAGTGAAAGAAAATGGGATTTTAACATAAGCTTATACAACTGGCAATTTGAAAAAGATATACTTGCAAGTAATATCTATACTTTATTTTATCCTAACTCTTCTCAAAGAAAATCTGGTATGGATTTTAGAAAGCCAATAATAATTGAGGGATAATATGAATAAAATTTTAATAGTTCCATCTGAAAAAGATTGCAATATTGAAGGATATTTTTACATTCCTTCCTATGATGTTTTTCCATATGAAAATCTTGAAAATTCATGGTTTGTAAGATCAAAAAGGATATACTCTTTATATCTTGCCCTAAATAATAATCTAAAAGGGGTAGCTACTTTGTATTCGATAACAAGATTTATTATGCCTCCCTCAATTTTTAAAAAATATGTCATTGAATTAAAAGTTGGTGATATATTTGAATCACCTGAAGAATTATTTTCAAAGCTTGGTTATGAAAGAGTATATAATGTTACGGAAGGCGGTCAATTTTCAATACGTGGAGATATAATAGATTTTTATGGTCCTAACGAAGTACCAACTCGTATTGAATTATTTGATAATTTAATTGAAGATATTAGACATTTTGATCCTTCTACTCAAAAAAGTATTAGAAAAATTGAAAAAGCTCTTATACTTCCAGCAAGAGAATATATAGAACCAGTTATTCATGAAACAATGATTGGCGAAAAATACAATGGAACTTTTTTAGATTATAATGTCGAATTTCAAATCTTTAATAAACCTAAAGTAATAGAAAGTTTTTCAAAAAAAGAAAGAGAAATAAGACAACTAATTATGGATCCTAATCTTAGACAAAATTATATAAGATATTCAGGAATAGATTTTAAGGAAATAATAAAAATTGCAAAAGAAATTGATTTAAATTCAGACATACAAAAATCAAAAATCGATGAAAAAAAGGAAGAAGAAATTAATAGCCTTCCCGTATTATCTGAAGATGAATTTAATATTGGAGACATTGTAGTTCACAAAGAATATGGAATTGCTAAATTTGTAGGTACCACCAAGATTACTCAAAAAGATTTAGAAAGAGAATTCTTAATTTTACAATTTAACGACTCTAAGCTTTTCGTACCTACAGACAGATTAGATTTAGTACAAAAATATATAGGAACAAATGAAAATGTAACTCTGGATAATCTAAAGAAAAATAATTGGTCAAAAAGAGTTAAAAAGGCAAAATCACAAATTGAAAAAATTGTAAAAGAAATACTCAGAATAAATGCACTTAGAAAAAATACTAAGGGAATTTCTTTGCCAGGCGATAGTGAACTTGAAAAAGAATTTGCTAAGACATTCCCTCATATTGAAACTCAAGACCAATTAAAAGCTATACAAGAAGTCTCAGAAGACCTTTCTTCTGAGAAAAATATGGATAGATTACTCGCAGGAGATGCAGGATATGGCAAAACAGAAGTTGCAATGCGGGCTGCTTTTAAAGCTGCCATTTCCGGAAAACAGGTAGCTGTTTTAGTCCCAACCACAGTACTTGCCCGTCAACACTATGAAAACTTTAAAAAAAGGTTTGAACCATTTGGAATAAACGTTGAATTATATGACAGTTCTCTTACAAAAAAACAAAAGGATGAAGTAAAACAAAAAATTGAAACAGGAATTACTGATGTAGTTATTGGAACACACGGCTTATTAAAATCAATAAAATTTTCTGATCTTGGGCTTTTAATAATAGATGAAGAACAAAAATTTGGAGTTCAACAAAAAGAAGCCTTAAAAAAATTAAGGATAAACGTTAATATACTTTCAATGAGTGCAACTCCTATTCCTAGAACTTTACACATGGCGTTAAGTGGTATAAAAGACATGTCTGTTATTAAAACACCACCTTTTGGAAGAAAAAACATACAAGTTTATGTAAATACTTACGATGAAAAAATAATCAGACAAGCTATAATGAGAGAAATTAATAGAGGTGGTCAGGTTTTATATGTACATAATAGAGTTAATGATATAGAAAATGTAGCTAAAAAGTTAAAAGAAATAGTTCCAGAAGTATCTATAGATATAGCAAACGGTCAAATGCCAAAAAAGAGAATGGAAAAAGTAATCGAAGAATTTTACCATGGAAAATTAGATGTTCTTGTCGCAACATCAATTATCGAAAATGGCGTAGACATTCCTAATGCAAATACACTAATTGTAGATGATGCACATAGATATGGGCTTGCTCAGCTTTATCAATTAAGAGGTAGAGTTGGCCGCTCAGATAAAAGAGCTTTTGCATATTTTTTTCATCCTTCAAAAGTAAATAAAGTAGCCAAAGAACGATTAAAAGCAATTAAAGAAATTATGGGACCAGGTAGTGGTTTTCAAATAGCACTTAAAGATATGGAAATCAGAGGAATTGGAAATATTCTTGGACTTGAACAGCATGGATTTATAAACGATATTGGTTTTCACTATTACTTTGAAATACTAGAAGAAGTATTAAACAAAGAATATGGAAAAATCACTAATGAAATTAAAACAGAAATAATTGGTCTAAAAGGTTCAATTATAATACCAGAAGAATATATTGCAAATCCAATAGAAAGACTTAGAATATATCGTAGAATATCTTCATTTGAAAATGAACAAATGATTTTTGATTTAATTGATGAATTAAATGATCGCTTTGGAAAAGTTCCACAAAGTGTTATAAACTTACTAAAGTACGCAAGGATGCGTATAATTGCTTCTAAATTATCTATTAATAAGATAGAATTATATGAAGATAATATAGTAGTTTATACCAGCAAAAAAATTAATTTTAGTCTACCAAACATTTACAATGAAAAAGAGAAAGCATATATTATCTATTCAACAGAGGAAGAATTTATAAACGAAATTGAAAAATTATCAAAATCGTAAATTATAAGCTTTTATGGTAAAATTATTTTAAATCAAATAATGGAGGTGAATTCTATGCCAGAATTTTCCAATCCATTTTCATCTTTAAAAAATGATAGAAAACTTTCACATGAAGAGTTAGTTAGAGCTATTCGATACATGATTGCAGCAGAATACGAAGCAATTCAGTTATACACTCAACTTGCTGAATCAACAGATAACCAACTTGCAAAAGAAGTTTTATATGACATAGCAAATGAGGAAAAAGTGCATGCTGGCGAATTTTTAAGACTTCTGAAAGAATTATCTCCAGATGAAGAACAATTCTATTTGGAGGGTGCTAAAGAAGTTGAAGAAGAAATAAAGAAATTAAAAGAGAAAAAATAAAGGATATCCCAAGTCTAACCTTGGGATATCCTTTTTCTCATTGAATTTATACTATCAATAATTGCACTTGCTCTTTTCTCACCAATACCTTCAACTTCCTTTAAAGCAGAAAAATCTGCATTACTCAAAGAGAACACATTCCCAAACGCCTTTACCACATTGTGAGTAATTGTCATTGGAATTTTTGCAACATTTCTTAACAACCTATAACCTCTAGATTGAACATGATAATCATTTAATTGGTTTATGTTAGCTATATCTTCATATCCCAAAAGTCTGGCAGTTGAAATAGGTTTTCTTTCTTTATACCCCTTTAAAACTTCTAGAATTTGCATTGCTTCGTCTTCTTCATCAATATCTTCTTTAGAATAATCAAGGATCAAATTTTTTAATATATCTTCCATTTCGACAATTATTTCTAACAATTGCATTGATGCAAGTCTTCCTTCAACACCAAGTTCAATAACATACGGCTCAACTTCTTCTTTTATCTTCAAAATTTCAATCCCTTTATTGATAATTTCTACAACATCAATTAGATTAACTCTATTTTCAATCTCTAAAACATCCAAATTTAAAATCATCTTATCAAAATTCTGTCTATACTTTTCTAATGTATTTAAAGCTTGATTAACCCGTGTAATTAAAAAATTAATATCGTTAATAATATATTTATAACTTCCGTAGTAAAGACTAATAACATTTCTTCTTTTTGAAACTGCTATTGTAAGCTCACCCAGCTGTTTGGCGACTCTTTCGGCTGTTCTATGCCTTGTTCCTGTTTCACTAGTTGGTATACTTGGGTCTGGTACAAGATGTACATTTGCTCCTAATATCTTAGTTACATTATCATCGATTATTATCGCTCCATCCATTTTTGCAAGTTCATATAACTTTTCTGGTAAAAAGGGTATTTCTAATTTAAATCCAGCCTGAAAAATATCAGAATATTTTTCATATTTTTCTTCTGAAATAAAAACAATTAAGGCTCCAAAATTTGCTAATACTATGTCATCAAGCGCCTTTCTTAATTTTGTTCCTGGAGCAAGAAGTTTTATTTTTGAAATTAACTCCTGTGGAATACTCAATTTATTAACCCCCATTTAACAATTTCTTATCTAAAAAATATTATATCATATCAATAAACGAAAAAAAGGCCCCAATTTATTAAATTGGAGCCTTAAAAATTTACTTATTAATCTTCACATTATTTTTTTACCATATTCAAAAAATATTCGTGAATTCTTGTATCTTCAGTCAATTCTGGATGAAATGATGCTACAAGAACATTATTCTGTCTTAATAGCACTGGACTATCCATATAAGTTGCTAAAACTTCAACATTCTCACCGTAATCTACTACCTTAGGCGCACGTATAAAAATTGCATTAAATGGTTTTTCAAATCCTTTTACCTCAATTTGTTCTTCAAAACTATCAACTTGTCTACCATATGCGTTTCTTTCCACCTTAATATCAATTACCCCTAGAGAGTCTTGAGGAAAGTTTACAACTTCTTTTGAAAGTAAAATCATTCCAGCACATGTTCCAAATACCGGAAATCCTTCTTTAATTTTTTGTTTAAGCTTTTCATATAAGTTAACCATTTTCATTATTCTAATCATTGTAGTTGATTCTCCGCCAGGAATAACTAAACCATCAACTTCATCTAACTCTTCAGGTTTTCTTACTACCTTAACATCTACCCCAAGTTTTTCAAGCATAACTTTATGTTCCCTAAAATCTCCTTGGATCCCAGAAACACCTATTTTCAACTTTTACCAACCCCTCTCTTGGAGCTTTACATCAAGTTCTTCTATCTCTAAACCTTCCATTGGTTGCCCAATATCTTCAGAAATTTTTAACAACATTTCTGGATCATTCCAGTAAGTAACAGCCATAACAATTGCTTTTGCCATTTTTGCTGGATCTTTCGATTTGAATATTCCACTTCCAACAAAAACTCCATCGGCACCAAGCATCATCATTAATGCTGCATCTGCTGGAGTTGCAACACCACCTGCGGCAAAATTAACAACAGGAAGTCTTCCTAATTCTTTAACTTTTGCTACCAGATTTACAGGAGCACCAATATTTTTTGCAAAAGTGACCAATTCTTCATCAGGCATATTTTGAACCATTCTTATCTCATCCATTACAGTTCTCATATGCTTCACAGCTTCAACAACGTTTCCTGTACCTGCTTCTCCCTTCGTTCTTATCATTGCAGCACCTTCAGCAATTCTTCTTAATGCTTCTCCCAAGTTCCTTGCTCCACAAACAAATGGAACTTTAAAATCCCATTTGTTTATATGATACTTATCATCTGCAGGAGTTAAAACTTCAGATTCATCAATAAAGTCTACTCCTAAAGCTTCTAATATTCTTGCTTCTGCAATATGACCAATTCTAACTTTAGCCATTACAGGGATAGAAACTGCTTCCATAATCTCTTTAATTTTACTAATGCTAGCCATTCTTGCAACGCCACCAGCTTTTCTAATGTCTGCCGGAACCCTTTCAAGTGCCATAACTGCAACTGCACCAGCTTCTTCTGCTATTTTTGCTTGCTCTGCAGTTGTAACATCCATTATTACTCCACCCTTAAACATTTCAGCAAAACCTTCTTTTACCATCCATGTTCCCTTTTGTGTCATTTAAAACACCTCCGTATAATTAAATTATTATTGTCTCAGTATATTCACCAAATACTTCTCTTAAAGCATTACTTATTTCACCAACAGTAGCATAAGCTTTAACTGCTTCTAAAATATACGGCATTAAATTTTCATCACTCGATGCGGCCTTTTTTACATTATTTAAAACCTTTTTAACCTTTTCATTGTCTCTTTTTTCTTTTAGTTTCTTTAATTTTTGTTTTTGCTTTTCTTCTAATTCTGGATCAACCTTTAACACTTCTTTTTGAGAAAGATCTTCTTCAATTTGGAATTTATTTACACCTACAATTATATCCTCTCCATTTTCAATTGCTAG
This sequence comes from Thermosipho africanus Ob7, assembly GCF_003351105.1. Classification (NCBI taxonomy): domain Bacteria; kingdom Thermotogati; phylum Thermotogota; class Thermotogae; order Thermotogales; family Fervidobacteriaceae; genus Thermosipho; species Thermosipho africanus. The sequence continues at coordinate 412,320 of NZ_NKRG01000001.1, read as the reverse complement.
TTGTGATTTATATGCACTCTCATGTATTTCTTTTTGTATATAACCCATTTCAATTGCTTTTACCATTCCACCCATCTGATCAATCTTCTCAATATATTCCATTGCCCTTTTCTCTATCTCACTAGTCATTGCTTCAATTGCATAAGAGCCTGCAAGTGGATCAATTGTGTCTGCTACACCAGATTCGTATGCAATTATTTGTTGAGTTCTAAGTGCTATTCTAACTGATTCCTCAGTTGGAAGTCCTAAAGCTTCATCATAACTATTTGTATGTAGAGATTGAGTACCACCTAAAACTGCAGCTAAGGCCTGAATTGTAACCCTTACAATATTATTCATTGGTTGTTGAGCTGTTAACGTCGAACCACCTGTTTGAGTATGGAATCTCAAAAGCATTGCTTTAGGATTTGTAACGTTAAATCTTTCCTTCATTATTTTTGCCCAAAGTCTTCTTGCTGCTCTAAACTTTGCAATTTCTTCTAAGAAGTTATTGTGTGCAGCAAAGAAGAAAGATAACCTTTGACCAAAAACATTTGGATCTAATCCTGCCTTTATTGCAGCTTCTACATAAGCTATAGCATCAGCTAAAGTAAATGCAACTTCCTGAACTGCAGTTGCACCTGCTTCTCTTATATGATACCCACTAATGCTTATTGGATTCCATTTAGGCATGTTTTTAGAACAGAAATCAAAAATATCAGTAATAATTCTCATTGAAGGTTGTGGTGGGAATATATAAGTCCCTCTTGCAATATATTCTTTTAATATGTCATTTTGTATAGTACCTGAAAGTTTTTCCATTGGCACACCTTGTTTTTCAGCTACTGCAATATACATAGCAAGTAAAATTGCTGCAGTACTATTAATTGTCATTGAAGTACTAACTTTATCCAATGGAATTCCATCAAAAAGAACCTCCATGTCTTCAAGAGAATCTATTGCAACGCCAACTTTTCCAACTTCACCTTCTGCCATTGGATCATCAGAATCGTATCCAATTTGCGTTGGAAGATCAAATGCAACCGAAAGTCCCATTTGCCCTTGTTCTAAAAGATATTTATATCTCTTGTTTGATTCTTCAGCGGTTCCAAAACCTGCATATTGCCTCATTGTCCAAAATCTTGCACGATACATTGTTGGCTGAACACCACGCGTATATGGAAACATTCCTGGAAAACCTAAATCTTTTTCATAATCAAGATCTGGAATATCTAATGGGGTATACAACCTTTTAATTTCATATCCTGATGTAGAAGTAAATTTTTCCTTTCTTTCCGGAAACCTTTGTACAGCTTTCTCAACATTTTGTTGATACTTTTCCATTCCCTGTTTTATCTTTTCCAATTTTTCTTTTTCAAACATCATTTAACCCCCTCATTGCTTACTATTTCCAACATTATTATCTTACATCTTTCTCAATCTGTCTATAACTATTCAAATACTTATTCCTAAGCATAATCGCGTCCTCTTCACTAAGCGTTGAAAATTTGCCAATATTCAAAGCATATAAATATATTTCAGCTGTTTTTTCACAAACTAAACTTGCAGTTAAAGCTTCTTTAATATCTACACCTACGGTAATAAGTCCATGATTCTTAAGCAAAACAGCATTATTATTTCCAAGTGCTTTTACAACATTTATGGCTAAATCTTGGGTACCAGCAAGTGCATATTCGGCTACCAATATTTTTGAACCTAATATCATAACAGAGTCCTCTATTAATGGAGGGATATAATCTGCAACCAATGAAACTGTTGTTGAAAAAATGGGGTGAGTATGAACAATTGCATTAACATCTTCGCGAGTTCTATAAATTTCTAGATGAGTTGGAAGCTCTGATGAAGGCTTTAAGCCTCCAAGATGATTCCCTCTTAAATCTACAACGCTTATCATATCTTCAGTTAAGATATCATAAGGAATACCAGAAGGGGTTATATATATTTTATCTTCATATCTTATAGATATATTACCCCATGTTCCTTTTACTAAACCATTTTCAACAATAAATTTTGAAGCTTCTAATATTTTCTTTTTCATCCTCTTCCTTTAAACCTCCCACCAGTATTATTTAGGCCTTCAATACCACCATAGCCTTTTAAAGCCTTCTCACCTAATTTTATATTCTTTGCTTGAACTCCTAGTTGTTCCATCATTTCTAAAATCTTATTCTTTCTTTGTTTATCTTTTTCTAATATCAATTTTGCAAGTTCTTCACTTATACCTTTTTTTAAAAGATTTTCTCTCTTCTCGAGAAGTTCATTTAGTAACTGAAAATTCTCTTCCTCTATAGCTTTATCAATCATTTCCTCAATCTTTATAATTTCTTCATCTGCCAATTTATTACCTCCCAATTTTTTTCAAGTTTAGAGTAATATTCATTCATACTCATATCAAAAATAGGATCCACAAAATCTTTTGCAATTTCATACATGGGAGCTATGAAAAAATCTCTATTTTTGAAATCATAATGAGGAATCTTAAGATTTTCATTTTCTACAACCAAGTTTCCATAAAATAATATATCAATGTCTATATTTCGCGGTCCCCACTTTATTTCTCGTTTTCTCTTCATTATCCTTTCTATTTCCATAATTGTATTTAATAATTCAAATGGAGATAAATCAGTGTCAACCTCTACTGCTATATTAAAAAAATCATCCTGCTCAAGATAGCCGTAAGGTTTTGTTATATATATACTTGAAACTCTTAAAATGTTTATTCCAAAGTTTTCGATATATTCTAAGGCTTTCTTTAAATTTTCTTCTCTATTTCCTATATTACTACCAAGGCCTAAAAATATCTTTCCTTTAATTTTTTCAAGAACTACCATAGAATTTGCAAACTTATCATGAGAAAGTGCAATATGACAAAAATTAAATCCTTTAAAATCTTTATGCATAACAAAATAGGGCTTCCCGTTTTTGTTATTTAAAAAAGAAATATCTTTAAATGAATTGTTAGATATTCCAGTACCAATTGCTTTAAAAAATGATTCCTTTAGAGAAAAACGCCCAGCAAGATATTGGGCGTTTAATTTTTTGTTCTCTTTTTCTATATCTGTTAAAATTCTATCAACAAGTTTTAGATCAAACCTATTTATCTCTACAATATCATTTCCCAAACCTACAATCAAACAGGATAACCTCCCCCAAGTTCATCAACAAGCTGAAGATCAACTTTAATTTTTTCTTGATACTTATTATATAAATATTTTCTTCCTACTTCTCCAAGTAAAATATAAATTAATAACTCCTCATCAGTTTCTGCTAAAACCCCAATTTCTTTCCTTGCTCTTTCAACCTCAGGTTCAATTAAATCGGCTGGTCTACAATCTATTGGTTTCTCATCACCAAGAATTTTCTTCTTGAGTTCTTCGTCAATTGGTGCAGGTGGTTTTCCATACATTCCTTTAACATAGTTTTTTACTTCATTAGTCACTTTCTTGTACCTTTCACCTGTTAGAACATTTAAAACTGCTTGAACACCTACAATTTGACTTGTAGGAGTTACAAGTGGTGGATAACCTAAATCTTTTCTTACTCTTGGAATTTCATTTAAAACTGCTTCAAGTTTATTTAGCATTTTTTGTTCTGATAGCTGTTTGACAAGATTTGAATACATACCACCAGGAACTTGCGAAACTAAAATTCTATAATCTATGCTTTTCATCATAACATCATAATCTTTATGCTTTTCTCTAACTGCTTTAAAATGCTCAACTAAAACTGATATTTTCTTCCAATCTATATCAGGTAAATTTCTATATTCCCTTACAGCATAATACATTGCTTCAAACGGTGGTTGAGATGTCCCAAGAGCAAATGGAGATAGTGCCGTATCTAAATAATCTGCCCCCGCTTCAACTGCAGCTAGATAATTCAAATCACCGAGCCCTGCTGTACAATGAGTATGTACTTCAACTGGTACATTAAATCTCTTTTTTAACTCACTAACTAGTTTGAACGAAGATCTTGGAGTTAAAAGTCCCGCCATATCTTTAATACAAAGTGAATTAACGCCTTTTTCAACTAACTGTTGAGCATAATTAAGATAATACTCAAGTGTGTGAACAGGACTAATTGTATAAGAAATCGCACCTTGAACATGAGCACCATTGGCTAAAGCAATTTCAATACTTTTTTCCAAATTTCTAATATCATTCAGTGCATCGAAAACCCTAATTTTGTCTACTCCGTTCTCAATTGCTTTTTTGACAAACAATTCAACTACATCATCAGCATAATGTCTGTAACCTACAAGATTTTGACCTCTTAACAGCATTTGAGTCTTAGTTTTTTTCAAATGTGATTTGATAGTTTTTATTCTTTCCCATGGATCTTCATTTAAGAATCTTACACACACATCAAAAGTAGCTCCGCCCCAGACTTCCATCGCCTCAAATCCTAAATCATCCATGTCATTCAAGGCTGGGAGCATATCATTAATACTCATTCTTGTCGCAATAAGTGATTGGTGACCATCTCGTAATGTCGTATCTACAAACATCTTTATTTCTCTCCTTTGTCTTCCTCAAAAGTTAGTTTTCTTGCCACTTTCTTTAATACTGAAAATTCAAGTTCATCTCCCTCTTTTATATCATCAAAATTTTCAAGTTTTATTCCACATTCTTGAGGTGCATCAACTCTTTTAACATCCTGTTGATAATGCTTTAAAGATTCTATCTTTCCTTCATAAACTAGTTTACCACTTCTGTAAACTTTAACAAGCCCATCTTTCTCCACATAACCTTCAATCATTTGAACACCCGCTATGGAGCCAACTTTTTTTATCTTAAATACCTTTTTAATTTCTCCACGACCAGTTATTTCTTCAATTTCTTCTGGCTCTAACATACCTTCTAGTGCTGCTTGTAATTCCTCTATTAGTTTATATACAATCGTGTATGTTTTAATTTGAATACCTTCAGCTTCAGCCATTTTTCTTGCTTGACTGTCTGCCTTAACCCTAAAACCAAAAATAATTGCATCTGATGCAGTAGCTAACATAACATCACTTACAGTAATTGAACCAACACCAGAGTGAATTATATTTATACTAATTTCTTCACTCCGCAATTTATTTATAGCACCAGATAATGCCATTAGTGAACCTTGAGTATCTGCCTTTAAAACCAATCTCAATTCTTTTCTCTCAGATTGTTCCATCATCTTCAAAATTTCTTCCAATTTCATATGTCTTTTTCTTCTAAGTTCTTTCTGTTCAATTTCCCTTATCTTTTCAGAAATTTCCCTTGCTTTATCAAGTGAATCAACACTATATACTATTCCATGAGAATCTGGTAGTTCTTCAAAACCAACTATCATAACTGGAGTAGATGGTCCTGCTTCTTTTACTCTCTTTCCCTGATCGTTAACAAGAGCTTTTACCTTTCCCATTACTTTTCCTGAGATTATATAATCACCAATCTTTAAAATACCATCTTTAACTATCACGTTTGCAACTGGTCCAAAACCTTTGTCAAGTTTTGATTCAATAGTTACAGCTCTAACAGGTCCATCAGGAATTCCCTTAATTTCTTGCATTTCAGCAACTAAAAGGATCATTTCAAGTAATGTATCAACATTTTGACCTTTCTTTGCAGATATTGGAACAACTATTGTATCTCCACCCCATTCCTCGGGAATGAGGTTTAATTTGTTAACAAGTTCTTGCTTAGTTTTTTCAACATTTGCATTTGGCTTATCAATTTTATTAATTGCAACTATAATTGGAACATTTGCAGATTTTGCATGGTTATATGCTTCAATAGTCTGAGGCATTACACCATCATCAGCAGCAACAACTAAAACAACTATATCAGTAGCCTGAGCACCACGTGCTCTCATTTCTGTAAAAATTTCGTGTCCTGGTGTATCAATAAACGTAATTTTCTTGCCGTTAACTTCAACTTGATAAGCACCAATGCTCTGTGTAATTCCGCCTTCTTCTCTTTCGGCTACTCTTGTATTTCTTATATAATCAAGTAATGTTGTTTTACCATGGTCAACGTGACCCATTACTGTAACTACTGGTGGTCTTTCTTTCAAATTTTCGGGATTTTTGTATTTTTCTTCAAAGTATTTTTCTATCTCAATTAAAGGATTTTCTATAACTTCTTCTTTTTCCTCAGTTTCAAATGAAATCCTTACATCGTACATTTTGGCAATTTTTTTCGCAAGTTGCAGATTGAGCGACTGACCTGGTTTCAGGATTTCACCTTTCATAAAAAAGTCCTGTATAATCCTGTTTTGTGGAATTCCAATTTTTTCAGCAAATTTGTCCAATTTTAGATCTTCTTCAGTTATTTTTACTGAATTTTTCTTTTTGTTTGTTTGTAACTTTTCTAAAGAACCTTCTTTGTTTTTAAAGTGTTTCCCATTAACTTCTTCATCAATTTCCTCATATTCTTCATACTCTTCAATAAGTTCCTCTTCTTCCTCTTGGGTTCCATACATCTCAAGAAGAAGATTAACTGTTTCTTCATCGATATAACTCATGTGACTTTTTATCTCTATTCCTAGCTCATGCAGCTCCTTCATCAATTCTCTTGTATCCATTTCTAGTTGTCTAGCAAGCTCATATACTCTTAATCGAGCCAATAGAATCACCTCCAAAACCTTTCTCTACTTCTGCTTCGTCTTTTTCATAAATTCATGCTCCTTTTCAATTTCAACTATCAAATCTGATAGTTTCCATTCTAAATTAGTTGGAGTCGTCGTTGCAAAAATCAGCTCCTTTTCTGGAAAATTATCTTTCAATAACTTTATTAATTTAAATAATTCATCTCTCTGTTCAAAACCATGTATAATTAAAAAAGCCTTTTCCTTCATACATTTCCTTCCTTTCTATAACTTTAAATCTTTCAAAGAATTTTGTGCTTTAACGATTGAACGTATGACTTCACTAATCGTATTAAATTCCTTAGAAGTTTCACCTAAAATTTCCACTGCATTTGACAACAATTTATATTCATTTTCCAAACTTTCACTCGTATCTTCATACAATTTTTTGGAGCTTACTAACACCTGAATATTCTTTTTCATATAATTTAATGCTTCGCTTAATGAATTTTGCACTGCACTAAATAATCCCTCTATTTGTTTTAACGAATTAATAGATTCATTTACAGAATTTGAAATCTCAGAAATTATCTTTGAAATATTAGCGGATGTTTCTTGTGATTCTTCAGCCAACTTTTGAATTTCAGATGCTACAACAGAAAATCCTTTTCCATATTCTCCTGCTCTTGCAGCTTCAATAGATGCATTTAATGCCAATAAATTTGTTTGTTTTGCAATCCTCTGTATAGCTTTTACAAGCTCTTCTACTTTTGAAAATTTTTCAAAAGTTTCTGATGTTTTACCTATTGTATCTTTAAATTTTAATGAAACATTATCAACATCTGTTCCAAGACTTTTTAAATCATCATTAATTTTCTGATTAACTTCTGTAGCATATTCTACGTTTTCAACTATACTTTTACTTTCTTTTGAAAAACTCTCAAGAAGCTTAAAAATATTATCATTTAATTCTTCAAATCTACTGGTAATCTTTTCTATATCATCTTTTATATCATTTATCCTTGAAACTAATACTTCATCCAACTGTGCCATAAAAGATAACATCAAATTCTGTACATAAAAAGCCGATGATAAAGTATTTAAAGTTTTTTCATCTATTTTCATATCTATCATCTCCCGTAAAATTGTTCAATTATATCGCTACCACATTTCAATGTCTTAAACCATTTCAAAAATTCTTTGACAACATTTCCCTTTAAAACGGCACCATGCTGTGGAGCAATCATATAAATTTCATATTCTGATACTCTATCAACCCAAATCTTACAAGCAGCATTTGAAGTCATATATCTTTTATGAAAACCTTCCATTGCACTTACTAGATTTTTAAAGTCGCCTTCATATATTTGCACCCTTTGACTAAATGGTAGTAAAGAAACACCTATATCACCGCTAAATAATATTTTAGAGATTGGATCATAGACATTAAAGTGACCTGGGGCATGCAAAAAATGTGCCGGAACAAAATCAAGTGTATATCCAGAAAATCTAACACCCTTTTCTCCTCTATCCTTTAGTCCAACTATTCTGTTTTTATCAAAAACGCCAAAATGTGGTAAAAATCTTATCCAAAGTTCTGAAATATAAATTTTTGCTCTGCTTGCTATTGTAAGCCACATCGTTATTCCAGAAGAAACATCAGGGTCTTGGTGCGAATAAAATATTCCTTCTATATTTTCAGGAGCAATAATTTCAGATACATTTGCGAGCACCCTTGGAAAAACATGAGCTCCACCTGGATCTAATAAAAAACCTTTATTTTCATGGATAATTAAATATTGATTAGTTGGAACCATATTTGGATCCTCTGTCTCTTCCCAACCAAGAAGGTAATATTTATGCTTGCCATCATCATATAAACAAATATTATTCATACTTTTTACCCCCTTTACTATTTATTATACCAGAAAAATAAACATTTTTCAGTTTTTTAGAACTATAAAAAATATTAACAATACAAACTTTCATATTTATAAAGATTTAAGGTTATTAACTTTATTTTTACTTGAAATCTATTACACAATGTTATAGAATAAGATGCTAAATGAATTGTTAATATATAGATAAGGAGGTTGATCATGGAAAAATCACAGGAAAGGTTAATACTTTTAACAGGATTGTTTACTGCCGTCATTATCATCTCAAACATAATAGCAGGAAAACTAGTTAATATTGGCCCATTTGTTATCACTTTATCAGTTTTAATTTATCCACTTAGCTTTGGAATATCTAATATAATATTTGAAGTTTATGGAGCTAATATGGCAAAAAAGGTTATCAAAGTTGGATTTTTAGCCTCACTTATTTTAGTAATATATTCATATTTAGTAATATTTTATCCACCATCAAATATTTTTGACAAAAATAATGCTTATATAACAGTTTTCAATTCAACTCCAAGAATAATATTAGCAAGCTTTTTAGCTTATCTTTCAGCACAATATACTAATATTTGGGCTTTTAACTTACCTAAAAAACTATTCAACTATGAAAATATTACTTTTAGAAATGCTTTTTCAATGATAATCACTCAATTTGTAGATTCTATAGTTTTCGTTGTAGTATCCTTTTTTGGCTCATATGATCTTAACGTATTGTTTAATATGATATTATCACAGTATATAGTAAAGCTGGCTCTATCAATTTTTAACAGTCCAATAATCAATATGAGCGTTAAAAAAATTAAAAATGAATTTGCTTTCGAAGAATAATACACGATTAATTGGCTTTTTATAAAATAATTAAAGATTACAAAAATTATAATTTTTGTTATAATTCTCTAGAAAAGTGAATATTATTTTGGAATAAAGGTGCCTATTTGGCTTAAAAGGGAAGCTGGTGAAAATCCAGCGCGGCCCCGCCACTGTAACCGAGGACGAAATCCACAGTATGCCACTGGGAAGTATTCCTGGGAAGGCGTGGAGAGTAGGATGATTCGGAAGCCAGGAGACCTGCCTTTATTTCAAAACGTTTCTCAATCTCGAGGGAAGATTGAGAAAAATTTTTTATTCAATACTTTGGAGGTGAGATAGTGAAAATTCATGAGTTTGTTGGTAAAAAACTTTTAAAAGAAGCAGGGATTGAAACACCAAATGGCTATGTAATTAAAAACTCAGACAGTCTACAAGTAAAATTTCTTCCAGCAGTTTTAAAAAGTCAAGTCCTTGTTGAAAGCAGAATGAAAGCAGGTGGAAATTTGCAAACACAAAAGACGAATTTTTCACCAATACATAAAATCTATTAGAAAAAGATATCCATGGTGAAAAACCTTATGCAATTCTTGTTGAAGAAAAAATAAATATTAAACAGATATAAAAATTCTTTTCTCAGAAAGTGGTGGTATAGAAATTGAAAACAATAAAAATAATATTTTAAATCTAAACATAAATGATTATAAAAAGCTGCCTGATAAATTTCACGATATTGTTATTAGCTATATAAATTATTTATTGAAAAAGAATTGACTCTTCTTGAAATTAATCTTCTTGCAGAAGATGAAAATGGCAAGTTAATCGCGCTTGATTGTGTAATGCATCTTGATGACAATGCATTATTTAGACAAAAATGGGCTCAAGAATTTGTAAATGATTAATATCCATTTCATTTTGTAAAATTAGATGGTGATATTGGCAGTATCGGTTGTGGAGCTGGAATAGTTATGGCAACAATGGATGCAGTAAATCTATATTGTGGAAAACCTGCCAACTTTTTGGATCTTGGTGGTGGAGCAAATTCAAATATAACTTTAGAAGCAATGAGATCACTAAAATCACTAAATGTATAAAAATCATAATGAATATATTTGGTTGTATTACAAAATGCGACGAAATAGCAAAAGCAATCGTAAAATTCAAAAACGAAAATAAAAATGTTCCTATACTTGTAAGAATTACCGGACCCAATGAAAACGAAGCCAAACGAATATTAGATGAAAATAACATAGCTTATTTTGATGATATGTACGAGATGATTAAATTGCAATAAGGGGAAGTATCATGATTAATGGAAATGAAAAAGTCTGTGCTCAAGGTATTACTGGAAAATATGGTAAATTTCACACAAAAAAATGATTGAATATGGAACAAATATAGTTTGTGGAGTTTCAAAAAACAATAAAGTAACAAATATTGAAAATATTCCTGTTTTTGATAACATGTTCGAAGCTGTAAAAAAATATAAATGTGATACTAGCGTGGTTTTTGTTCCGACCCTTTATGCTAAAAGTGCTATATTTGAAGCCATTGATTCAGGAATTAAAAAAATCATCACAATAACTGAGCACATTCCAATTCACGATATGATCGAAATATATAAAAAAGTAAAAGAGAAAAATATAACATTTGTAGGTCCAAATTGTCCAGGAATTATTCTTCCAGGAGTAAGTAAAATTGGAATAATGCCATCATCAGATTTCAAACCTGGAGATATAGCAATTATTTCAAAAAGTGGTACTCTAATGTACGAAGTATCCAATTACCTTTCAAAAAAATCCACTGGTATTAAAATTGCAATTGGATTAGGCGGTGATCCAATAATTGGAATTTCAATAGATGAAGCTTTAGAATTTGTTACGCATTTAAATCCAAGAAAAATTGTTATCATCAGTGAAATAGGCGGTAATGATGAAATAATAGGTATAGAAAAATTTCTAAAAAAAGGTTATAATGCTAATATACAGGTCTTTTTTTGCCGGAAGAACTGCTCCAAAAGGCAAAAGAATGGGACATGCAGGTGCTATTATCGAAGGCTATGAAGGTTCAATAGAGTATAAAGAAAACAAATTAAATAATATGGGGATTTTCGTTGCTAAATATATAGAAGAATTATTGGAGGGGTAAAATGAGCAATCCATTTTTTCTATTATTCATCTCAATTTTAAGTGGATTATTGCTTGGAAAAATTCAATTTAAAAACTTTAAACTAGGTGCTTCAGGTACACTTTTTGCTGGTCTTTTTTTTGGCTGGCTATTTCCATTGTTTATAAACTCTCAAAAAGAATTAATTAATATTCAAAATACTTTAAACACGTTTTTTAATTTCTCACTCATTTTGTTTGTATCTTCAATAGGCTTAATTGCTTCAAGAGATATTAAAAAAATTCTCAAAACTCACGGCTTTAAATTTATAATTTTGGGTTTTTTAATAACTTTTTCAGGATTTATTTCAACATTACTTTTTACCTACTTTACCAATTTAAACAACCTCAATTTGTTAGGAGTTTTTTCTGGTAGTATGACAAGCTCACCTGGTCTAGCTAGTGCACTTGAAAGCATAAAAGAAGGCTCTGCCGATATTATTTATGGCTATACAGTTGGTTATATACCCGGTGTTTTAGCAGTAATATTTTCAATCTATTTTATTCCTATAATTTTTAAAATTAATATAAATAAAGAAAAAGAATCATATAAATTTGAAAGTATCGATAATTCAAAAGATTACAATTTTAATTTTATTAGCTTTTCAATAGTTATAATTTTAGGTATACTAATTGGAAATTTAAATTTAAACCTTAAATTTGCATCCTTAAAACTCGGAAACACTGGTGGGATATTATTAAGTTCTTTATTTTTAGGCTCACTTGGAAAAATAGGCAATCTAAGTTTTGAATTTAATAAAAATATACTAAAGGTCTTTCAAAACTTAGGTCTTGTAATATTTTTATCATCGATTGGTCTAAGAAGCGGTTATAAGGTAATTTCAAATTTCAACAGAGAAAGTTTATATCTTATGGTGATTTCATTTGTCTGCGCCATTTTTTCAATTTTAGTTGGTTATATAATAGGAAAATATATCTTCAAACTTGATTGGATAATACTTGCTGGTGCAATAACTGGTGGTATGACAAGTACTCCAGGACTAGGAGCCGCTTTAGAGTCAACAAAAAGTGAACTTGTAACAGCAGGATACGGTGCAACATATCCTTTCGCACTACTTGGAATGGTTATATTTAACAAACTATTTTCTATATTAACTAATTTGTAACATATATTTACTATAATTCTGTTATAATAGTTAACAAATACGATCGGAGGCGCGTCCGAGATGAGTAAGGTTCTCTTTCAAGGGGAGAATATTGAGAGAGCCTGAAAGGCGAGGACGCCGAAGGGTGTAAGGTTTCTCCCACCTTACATGCCTGGGGGTACAGGGAATACCTGTGCCACTGTCACGGAAATATCCGTGGAGAGCCGATCGTTGAGAATAATTTTATATTTTCTCAACGAACGCCTCTTCACGAGGCGAGTTTTTTTATTAGGAGGTGTCCAAATGAAAATTGGTATAGTAGGTGCAACAGGTGAAGTTGGAAGAACAATGATTAAAGTATTAGAAGATTTTAAGATTCCTGTAAATGAATTAAAACTCTTTGCATCTAAAAGATCTTCTGGAAAAACTTTAACTTTTAATAACGCTTCAATTGTCGTTGAAGAATTGACTGAAGACTCAATGATACAAAAATTCGACTTTTTACTATTTTCAGCGGGTTCAACTGTTTCAAAAATCTTTGCACCAATTGCTGCAAAAGCAGGAAATATTGTAATAGATAACTCATCCGCTTTTAGAATGGAAAAAGAAATTCCTTTAGTTGTTCCTGAAATTAACGGACATTTATTAAAAAACTATAGGGGAATAATAGCTAATCCAAATTGTTCAACAATTCAAATGGTTTTATCTCTATATAAAATTCATGAAAAGTTCAAAATCAACGAAATATTTGTTTCAACATACCAAGCTGTTTCAGGGGCAGGTTACAAAGCAATCTCAGAATTGCAAAGGCAATTAGAAGGAGATAAATCAAAAACAGTTTTTCCAAAGCAAATTTCTCACAATGTTATTCCATTAATCGGTGAAATTGAAGAAGACGGTTTTAGTACCGAAGAACATAAAATGATTAATGAAACAAGAAAAATCCTTGATGATTACTCAATAAATGTCTATCCTACTACCGTGAGAGTTCCTGTATTTTATGGACATTCAGAAGCTATTGTCGTTAAAACCAAACTTCCTTTCAATGATATTTCATTCATTGAAAATCAAATTAAAAATTCAAAGAATGTTATTCTTACTAATGAAATAATAACACCTATCGATGTAGCAGGAAGTGACTATGTATATGTCTCAAGACTTAGAAAAATTGATGAATATACATTTTCTTTTTGGAATGTAGCAGATAACATCAGAGTAGGAGCAGCCACAAATGCGATTAGAATTTTAATGTTAATGGTGGGATTGTTATGATAGTTGAAAAATTCACAGCTACAGGAAATTCATTTATAGTATGTGATATTTTAGGCTCAAAATTAAACGATGAGGAAAAAAGTAACTTTGTACTTAAAAATTCAAAAGATAGAGATGGCGTAATTTTTGTTGAAAAAAGAGATAGCCAATTTTTTATGGATTATTTCAACAAAGATGGAAATAGAGCTGCATTCTGTGGTAATGGAGCAAGAACATTTTTATATTATTTGATGAAAAAAGGGTATGTTAAAGAAGATTTGGTTAAATTTAATACATACGCTGGAGAAATTACTGGAAAGCTTACCAAAAATGGTGTCATGATTAAAATGCCTGCACCAAATATAACACAAAAATTAACAATCGATTCTTTCAGTGGTTTTCTTTTAAATGTTGGAGTACCACATTTTGTAATTTTTGTTGATAACGTAGAAAATATAGATGTTAACAAAATTGGAAAATGTTTAAGAGAAAAGCTAAATAGTAACATTAATTTTGTCCAAGTCCTAGATGAAAAAACAATTAAAATTAGAACTTTTGAAAGAGGTGTTGAGGCCGAAACTCTAGCATGTGGAAGCGGAACAACAGCTAGTGCATATGTCTTCAACAAAAATAACTTAGAAAAAATAGAAGTAAAGGCACGTGGTGGAACTCTTTTTGTTCATTTCTTAAATGATGGTATCTACCTTGAAGGAGGTGTGGAAAATGTTTGAAGGAATAGGAACTGCAATTGTTACACCTTTTAAAGGAGGGAAATTAGATATAGAAAGCTATGAAAAACTATTAAATTTCCAAATTAACAATCAAATTAATGCAATAATAGTTTTAGGAACTACAGGTGAAGCACCAAACATTTCTCTAGATGAAAGAGAAATATTGATAAAAAAAGCAAAGGAAGTATCTGGTAATAAAGCCCAAGTTATAGTTGGAGCAGGATCAAATGGAATAAATCATACAATAGAATTAATTAAAAATGCCGAAAAAAACGGTGCAGATGGTCTTTTAATTGTAACCCCTTACTATAACAAGCCAACTCAAAATGGCTTGTATGAATATTATAAATATATCTCTGAACATACAGATTTAGAAATAATTGTATACAATGTTCCTAGCAGAACTGGCATAAATATACTCCCAGAGACCGTATATAAAATTGCTAGTGACTGCAAAAATGTTAAGGCATTAAAAGAAGCAAATTCATCGTTTGAACAAATCAATAAAGATTTACTATTACTAAAAGAATTAAAAGACTTTAAAATCTTTTCGGGAAATGATGATACGGCTTTTCAGCTACTTGTAAGTGGTGGAGATGGGGTAATTTCAGTAGCATCAAACGTTATACCTTTACAAATGGTTCAAATGTTTAATTTTATAAAAAATGGGGAAATTGAAAAGGCTAGAAATATTCATTTTTCATATTATAAGCTATTTAAAAACTTATTCATTGAAACTAATCCAATTCCGGTAAAAGCAGCTTTATCGATAATGGAATTTATAAATAATGAATTGAGACTACCACTTGTTCCAGCTTCAGAGTCAACAATGAAAATAATAACTGAAACACTTAAAGGATGTGGTGTTATATGAGATTTGGAGTTGTGGGCTTTAAAGGGAAAATGGGAAAAGTAATTTTAGATGTTTTCTCAAATGATGGACATACACCAGTTCTACTCATTGATAAAGACGAAATAATCGAAGAAGATTTTCCAGAAGTTATTATAGATTTTTCTACGCCGGATGCACTAGAAAAAACTTCAAGTTATTGTGAAAAATACAATAGCAATCTGGTAATTGGAACTACTGCACTTACAGAAAAGCATTTAAAAATATTAGAAAATTTATCAAAAAAAGTTGCTGTTGTGCAATCATATAATTTTTCAATAGGTATTAATATTCTCTTAGAACTTTTAGAAAAAGCAACCAAAATGCTTAATGATTGGGATTGTGAAATAACAGAAATTCATCATTCAAAGAAAAAAGACAAGCCTTCGGGTACTGCTATTTTATTAAAAAATGCTTTAAATAGAGAAGTAGAAATTCACTCTCTTAGATTAGGGGGAATCCCTGGTGATCATACTGTTTTGTTTTCAAACGAAGGAGAATTGATTGAAATAAAACACAGGGCAATTTCAAGAAAAGTTTTTGCATTAGGAGCACTAAAAGCTGCTAAGTTTATTTTAAATAAAAAAAGTGGTTTTTATACATTCAAAGACATTATAAAGGAGGCATTCATATGAATACACAGGAAATTATAAACTTAATTGCAAATTCAAAAAAGAAAACTTTAACTGTTGCTTACTTGACAGGGAATCTCAAAAATATAGACTTTAAGTCTCTTGAATTTATTGGAACTGAAAATTTTGGAATTTTATTTGGTGAATATGAAGAAATAGTTAAGTTAATTGAAAACAACAAAGAACATATCGAAAAATACAAGTTAGAAATCAAAGCAAGAAATTCTGCAATCCCTCTTGCTAACTTAGCAAAATACAATGCAAGGATTGAACCTGGAGCCATAATTAGAGATTTAGTTGAAATCGGCGACGGTGCAGTAATAATGATGGGAGCAGTTATTAATATAGGAGCAAAAATAGGCGAAGGGACAATGATAGATATGAATGCAGTAGTTGGCGGAAGAGCTATAATCGGTAAAAATTGTCATATTGGTGCTGGTGCAGTTATAGCAGGTGTAATTGAACCACCCAGTGCTCAACCAGTAATTATTGAAGATAACGTAATGGTTGGGGCAAACGCAGTAATTCTTGAAGGAGTACGTATAGGGCAAAACAGTGTAATCGCCGCTGGAGCTGTTGTTATAGAAGATGTTCCACCAAACTCAGTAGTAGCTGGTGTTCCTGCAAAAATTATTAAAAAAGTTGATGAAAAAACAAAACAAAAAACACAAATCGTAGAAGGATTAAGAAAATTGAGGTGATCAAATGATTGTTGTACAAAAATATGGTGGTTCATCAGTAGCAGATGTGGATAAAATTTTAAAAGTTGCAAATAGGATAAAAAAAAGAATAGAAAATGGCGATAAGGTCATTGTAATCGTCTCTGCAATGGGAAAAACTACCGATAACCTTATTAATCTTGCTAAATCTTTAAGTAAAAATCCCCATCCTAGAGAAATGGATATGCTTTTAACAACTGGAGAACAGGTGTCTGTGGCTTTACTTTCAATTGCATTAAATGAACTTGGAATTAAATCAAAATCATTAAACGCTTTCCAATTAAATATAAAAACAACAACCGATCATACAAAGGCTAGAATAATTGATATCGATATAGATAAATTAAATAATGAGCTTCAAAAAAATGAAGTTATCATTGTAACTGGTTTTCAAGGTATAACAGAAGATGGCGATCTTACAACTCTTGGAAGAGGTGGTTCCGATACTAGTGCAGTTGCAATAGCTGCAAAGTTAAATGTCAATTGTGAAATTTACAGTGATGTAGATGGGGTATATACATGCGATCCAAGAATAGTTAAATCAACTAAAAAATTAAAATACATAACATATGATGATATGTTAGAATTATCCTCTCTTGGTGCAAAGGTATTACATTCTAGAGCTGTTGAACTTGCAAAAAAATACAATATAAAAATATATTGTGCTTCAACTTTTTCTGAAGAGGAGGGAACTTGGGTGGTTGATAAATTACCAGAATGGCTAGAACAACCTGTAGTTACAGGTGCAACTATAGAAAAGGATCAAATAAAAATAACTTTAAATAACCTTCCTAAAGACAAAAAAATAATTGAAAAAATATTTGAAACATTAAGTGATAATAAAATAAACATTGACATGATTTCAATGTTTGCTGATAATGAAAAATTCCATTTATCATTTTCAGTATTAAATGATCTTAGAGAAACTATAGAAAAGTCAATAAAGGCAGCAGATCCATTAATTGAAATGTCTTATCAGGGAATGTTTGATAAAGTTTCAATTGTTGGGGTTGGTATGAAATCAAGTCCAGGTGTTGCAGCAAGATTCTTCAAAGTTCTTTATGAAAATAACATTATTCCAGAATTAGTCACTACTTCAGAAATAAAAATTTCTGTCTTAGTTTCTAAAGAAAAATCTGAACTATTGTTAAAAGAACTTGCAAAAGAATTTTCACTTGGAGGATGAAAACATGTTTATTTCAAACACTTACAAAAGATTACCAATAAAAGTTAAAAATGCTAAAGGAATATGGATTTATGATGAAAGTGGTGAAAAGTACCTTGACACATTTTCTGGAATAGGAGTTCTTTCATTTGGGCATTGCGATGAAGAAATTAATGAAGCAATTTCAATGCAAATAAAAAAATATACGCACATTTCAAACTTTTTTATCGATGAAAATGCAATTTTTCTAGCAAAAAGACTTGTAGAAGAAACCAAAAAAGATGGTACTGTATTTTTTGCAAACTCAGGAACAGAAGCTAACGAAGCAGCTTTGAAAGCTATAAAGAAATTAAAAAAAGGAATTATTATTTCATTTGAAAATAATTTTCACGGAAGATCAATCGGTTCTCTTTCTATAACTGGATTTCAAAATTTAAGAGAGCAATTTGAACCATTACTTTCAAATATTGCATTTTTACCATTTAATGATTCAAAAAAACTTGAAAATTTTATTGAGAATGAAGGAAATAAAATATCTGCAATTTTTGTCGAATGTGTACACGGAAGTGGTGGACTTGATACCGTTAACAAAGATTTTGTAGAAGTAATAAATAAGTATAAAGATATTTATGATTACATTGTCGTTGCAGACGAAGTTCAAGCTGGCTTAGGAAGAACAGGAGAATTTTACTCATATCAAAATTTTAATCTTAATCCGGATATCGTAACAGTTGCAAAATCACTTGGCGGCGGCCTACCACTATCTGCCGCTATATTTACAGGAAAATATAAAGATGTTTTTTCTGTTGGGGAACATGGTTCAACTTTTGCACCAAATCCTGTTTCTCTTGCTGCAGGAAAAACTGTTATCAATAGAATAACAAAAACATTTCTAGATAGTGTAAAAGAAAAATCAAGCTATCTAAAAAATAAATTATTAACTTTAAAGAAAAATTATCCAATAATTAAAGAGATTAAAGGTATTGGTTTAATGCTTGGTATTGAGATTAATAATAACAATTATTCAGAAAAAATCATTGAATATGGTTTAAATGAAAAAATACTACTAAATGTTGTAAAAGGTAATACTATTAGATTACTCCCTGCTCTTAATATTACGCATCATGAAATAGATGAAATGCTATACAGACTTGAAAAAGTAATTAAAAAACTTAATTCATGTTAAAATAGAATTACAATAAATAATAAACAAGGTGAGAATATGTACTACTGTTTTGGTGACAGCATAACAGAAGGAATACCAGGAGTGTCATACGTAAAATATTTAGGAAAAGAATTTCTTAATTATGGAAAAGGCGGGGATACCACTCTTGGTCTATACAATAGACTAAAAAATTTTCTAAATAGTCAAACTGTAGAAAATATCATAATAGAAATTGGAACTAATGATATACTTTTGCCATTCTTATATAACTACTCACCAGAATGGCAAAAAACAGTTAAAAAGATTATTGCTTCAGGAAGAATTCCCTCAAAAAACATCGAAGAATTTGAAAAAAACTATAAAAACTTATTAGAACTTTTGGTGGATAAAAACGTTTTAATCATAAATATACCATGTATAGGAGAAAATTTAAATAATGAGTTAAACAAAAAAGTTGATGAATACAATAAAATAATTCATAAATTATGTAAAGATTACCCGTTTAAATTAGTTGACTTCAATTCTTGGCAAAAATCTCAATTAAAAACTAATTCAAATAAATATTTTATTTCCAAAAAGCCATTTAAAATGGTACTTGATTCTATTTTTGTTAGATCTCCAAAAATTTCAAATATTGTCAGCAAAAAAAGAAATCTTGTTACTACAATTGATGGTGTACATTTTAATGATCATTCCGCAAGAAAGTTAGCAGAGTTAATAAAAGAAAAAATTTCTAGCAAATGAACAAATATATAATTAAAAACAAAAAAACTTTTTCATTATCAACGCAACTAAATCTCCTAATTACTATTATTAAACTGCCTAACTTATCTATGTTTCCTCCTTAAGTCACTAAATTCATCCATTGACTAAAACATAAGTTATTTTAGTTTATCTTTCTAATAAAGTTAATACCTGCAAATTTTCTAATAACTGTGTTATACTTATTAGTGAACTAAAACTCAATATTTAGGGGGAAATTAAATGAAAATACCACTTTCAAATGCTTCAATTTCAAAAGAAGATATTGATGAAGTTTTAAACGTTTTAAAAAGTGGTAGGCTAGCGTTAGGTCCTTACTTAGAAAAATTCGAAGATATAGTAGCAAAATATATCGGAGTAAAATACGCTATTGCTGTCAACAGCGGAACTTCAGCACTACATTTGATACTAAAATCCTTATCTTTTCAAGAAGGCGATATTATATTAGTTCCTTCGTTTACTTTTATTGCCTCCGCAAATGTTGCCCTTTTTGAAAAAGGCGTTCCAGTATTTATAGATATTGAAAAAGATACAGGTAATATTGATCCAGATGCTCTAGAAGAGTTCATGGAAATGGTGTATTCAGGTAAAACAAAATATGACCCCAAAAAAGTAAAATTTTTAATGGCTGTAGATATATTTGGTCATCCATTAAATTGGGAAAAAATTATAAAAATTGCGGAAAAATATAACATTCAAATCATTGAAGACTCATGTGAGGCTTTGGGAAGTGAATATAAGGGAAAAAAATGCGGCACTTTTGGTAAAGCTGGTGCTTTCGCTTTTTATCCTAACAAGCAAATAACCACTGGTGAAGGAGGAATAATAGTAACCAACGACGAAGAAATAGCTCATCTTTCTAGGGCTATGCGTAATCAAGGAAGGACAAACAATGGCTGGCTATCTCATGAAATAATTGGTTATAACTATAGGTTAGATGAAATGTCTGCTGCTCTTGGGTATTCACAAATGAAAAAAATTGACTATATTATTGAAAAAAGAAATAAAGTTGCAATGTATTATAACAAGATTTTAGATTTCGTAGAAATTCCAACTATAAAAGACTATGTTACAAAAATGTCTTGGTTTGTTTATGTTATAAAATTGCCTGAAGGTGTTGACATAAATAAGGTTATAAAATATTTAAGTGAAAATGGCATAGAATCCAGAAACTATTTTTCTCCAGTACATCTCCAGCCGTTATACAGAAATTTGGGATACAAAAAAGGTATGCTACCTGTAACAGAAGAACTTTCGAAAAGAACACTTGCAATTCCATTTTACACAGATCTAAAAAAAGATGAACAAGACAAAGTTGCTTATTATCTAAAAAAATCTATTGAATTATTCTCATAGGTGGGATAGTTATGATTTTTGCAATAATCTCATCAATTCTTACAGCACTTTCAATGCCAGGCTTTCTATGGGGCGGTATTGTTTGGTTTTCACTAATATTTTTATTTAAATCAATGGAAAATAGAAAACTTTCATTTTTGTATGCATTTTTATATGAATACTTATTGACTTTTATCTCATTGTATTGGGTAATTCCGATTCTTACAAAAAATCTTCCAGAATTTTTTGGAAAATTTTCTTCTGTAACTGGTTTCTTTGTATATTTACTTTTATGTCTAGTTGAAGCTATTCCTTTTCTATTATTTGGTGCATTATATGGTTATTTTATAGACAGAATAAAAGGTGATATTCCAAAAGCACTATTTGTATCTTCTGCATTTACATTTTCAGAGTTTTTACGCGGAATTGGTGAACTAGGGTTTACTGGTATTCGACTTTCCGATGCCTTATATAAAGATATTGGTATTATTCAAATCGCATCAATTACAGGAACTCTTGGAATAGTGTTTTTAATAGTGCTCATTAATTACATACTCTACATTAAAAAGTCAAAAATACAAGTAATTATAATTACAATTAGCTTTATATATCTTGCAAATTGGATAGTTTCAACTAACCTTCCACTTAATAGCGCTAATGTTCCAATAGTTGCAGTTCAAACAAACTACGAACAACAAATAAAATACACATCAAAAAGCGAAAAAATTATGTACAACATTGAAAATTTAATTGCTAATACTCCCAATAACTACCTTCATATCTTGCCAGAGGCAGTTTTTGCAACCGAAGATATCAGAAATTCTCAGCTTGAAGAAAAATTAAAAAATATAAGCAAAAGAAAACCTATTATTTTAGGTTTTCCAACTTATGACTCACAACCTAAAAATAGTACTTTAGTTTATGCCAATGGAAATCTAGTAGGTAAGTACGATAAAATAAAACTCTTTCCATTTGTTGAGTTCTTACCATATGAAAAAATTTTTAAAAAGTTTGAATTCTTAAAAGGAGTAGCTTATTTTACCCCAGGAAATGAATTCAAAACATTTAAAATCGATGGATTCCCTGAATTTGGTATTCAAATTTGTTTTGAAAGCTATTTCCCTGAAATTTCAAGAAATCTTTCAAATAATGGAGCAAAAGTTCTATTTGTTATTACAAATGACGGTTGGTATAAACATGATACTGCTTTATGGCAACATTTTTCAAAAATTGTTTTTAGAGCAATAGAAAATCAAAGATATGTAGTACAGGTTTCAAACACAGGCATAAGTGGTGTAGTAGATAATTTTGGAAGAATTCAAAAAATACTTCCGCTTAGAAATAAAACTACCGGAATTTTAAACATAAGTGCAAAAAATTCAAGAACATTTTATCAAAAATTCGGTGATTGGTTTTCTATACTCTCAATACTTTTAACTTTATTAATTCCATTACTTTACAAAGACAGAAGAAAAAATAGGATATAAAAAAGGAGGAAGATTATGACTAGACTTCATCCAAAGGTATTCAAATTACCTATTGATAAAATAAGAATGGGCTATTATTCTGATAAGTATTTTACAAGGTATGTTGAAATTTTAAAGCAGGATAACCACCATCCAAGGGTTTATTACCAATTCTTTCCACGCCAAGATGCAACTATATGCGGTATTGATGAAGCACTTGCAATACTAAAGTTTTGTACTGGATACTATAAAGATGAAGATAAAGCAAGAGAATTATTTTCAAATATGCTTGAAATAGATAAAAAAATGCAAAGTCTTAGTATTGAAGGAGATATAAAAGAAATAGTTAAATTAACTGAAAACAAATGGCAGCTTAGATTAAAACTAAACGATCTCTGGGTAGATAAGTGGGATGAAATTGAAGTAAGAGCAGCTTATGATGGAGATGATGTAAAAGAAGGGACGCCTATTCTAACAATAGAAGGCGATCCTACATATTTTGGTTATCTTGAAACTGTATTGCTAGGTGTTATTGCAAGAGCTTCAAGTACAGCAACCGCAGTAAAAAGAGTCGTAAAAGCTGCCAATGGAAAGCCAATACTGTTTTTTAGTGCTCGCTTTGATCATTTCTGGGTTCAAGCCACTGATGGCTATGCTGCACTAAAGGCTGGAGCATTTGGTGTTTCAACAGATGCAAATGCCGACTATTGGGGTATTGAATCTATGGGAACAATTCCTCATGCTTTAATTGCTGCATATAACGGGCAAACAGATATTGCATCAATTGCTTTTGATAAATATATGCCAGAACATGTAAATAGAATATTCCTAGTAGATTGGGACAACGACGTAATAAACACAACTTTTAAAGTAGTAAAAAGTTTTTATGAATATGTCACAGGGAAAAAATTCATTTTAGGTCAGACAGATCCATCTATTATTATTGGAGAAGGTAAAAACAAAATTTGGGGTGTAAGATTTGACACTTCAGGAAATTTAAGAGATAAATCCGTAGTTCCAAAAGATGAAAGTTCTTTTGGTGTTTGCCCAGAACTTGTCTGGCGTGCAAGACAAGAATTTGATAAAGTTGGACTAAAGGATTTGAAAATTGTAGTTTCTGGTGGTTTTGACGAAGAAAAAATAAGACTTTTTGAAAAGTTACAAGTTCCTGCAGATGTATATGGTGTTGGCTCAAAATTATTAAAGAAAAAGATTGATGTAACAGCAGACATAGTTGAGGTTAATGGAAAACCTTGTGCAAAAGTTGGTCGTTATAAAAAAGATAATTCCCATCTAAGTATAGTTCCAAAAAGGTTTTGGGAAAATTAACATAAATTAACATGACAAAGAATGAATATAAATATTTTTAATAATTACATTTTATTGTTCATAACTGAATTTTAACACTTTAAATTCTGGTGTTAGAATAAGAATGGAGATGAAATTGTGTGGAAAAAACTTTTAGAGGTTGATGGTGAAATAAATGCAAGGTTAATTGAAGGAATGCTAAAAACAAACAATATCGATTGTGTTATAAAATCAGTTGATGAACCATTCCCCAAAGCTTATTTTGGTTCAACTTCTTTTTTTGAAATTTATGTACCTAAAGATCTTTTTGATGAAGCAAATAATTTGCTTAATTCTTTTAAAAAGGAGGAATTATATATGAAATATACACCATTGTATGAGCAGCACGTAAAGCTAGGGGCCAAAATGGTTGAGTTTGCAGGTTTTCAAATGCCTATTCAATACACTGGGATTAAAGACGAAGTAATTGCTGTTAGAAAAGATGTTGGTATGTTTGATGTTTCTCATATGGGACAAGTATTAGTTGAAGGAAAAGATTCAACTAATTTTGTTAATTATTTAATTACCAATGATTTTAAAAATCTCTCAAATGGTGAAATTGTTTATACAGCTATGTGTAATGAAAATGGAGGATTCATAGACGATTTGCTTGCATATAAAATTTCAGACGAAAAAGCTTTCCTTGTTATAAATGCTGCAAACATTGAAAAAGACTTTGAATGGATGAAAAACGTAGCATTAAACTTTGATGTCAAGTTAGAAAATAAATCAGATGACTATGCGCTAATAGCAATACAAGGTCCAAACGCACAAAAGACTTTGCAAAAATTGACTGATATAGATTTAGAAAGTATAGGATACTATACATTTGTTTTCGGGAAAGTAAAAGATGTTGAAGCTTTAATATCTAGAACAGGTTATACAGGAGAAGATGGTTTTGAAATTTATACTACTGATAAAGATGGAATAGTAAAAATATGGGAAGAATTACTTAATTTAGGTGTTAAACCCGCAGGACTTGGCGCAAGAGATACTTTGAGACTTGAAGCATCTTTACTACTATATGGCAATGACATGGATGAAACAGTAACACCACTAGAAGCAGGTATAAAATGGGCCGTAAAATTTGACAAAGAATTTGTTGGAAAAGCTGCTTTAGAAAAGCAACTTGAAGAAGGTTTAAAAAGAAGATTAAAAGGTTTCAAGTTAATAGATAAGGGAATAGCAAGGCACGGCTACAAAGTTTTCAAAGATGGAAGGGAAATTGGTGTAGTTACAAGCGGCACCTTTTCACCTACATTAGACGAATCAATTGGCATGGCATTAATAGAAACTGGTTATAAGTCAGGAGATATAATTGAAATAGAAATTAGAAACAAATTGGTTAAAGCTGAAATAGTAAAAATGCCATTTTATAGAGGAAGTGTAAGATCAAAAAAGAAAAAATAAAAAAGAAAGGATGAGTGAATATGCACAGATATATTCCACATACTGAAGAAGAAATAAAGGAAATGTTAAAAGAAATAGGTATTAATTCTATAGAAGATTTATATTTGGATGTTCCAAAAACAATTGAAGAATACAATCTTGAAAATGGAAAAGATGAATTTTCAGTTTTAAAAGAAATTAAATCATTAAGTAAACTCAACAAAGTCTTTGAACCAGAAAAGGTTTTTGCAGGTGCTGGAATATATTTCCATTACATTCCAACTGTAGTTGAAACATTATCCAATAACCAAAATTTCGTTACCGCTTATACACCTTATCAAGCTGAAGTATCCCAAGGAACCTTGCAAGCTTTATTTGAATACCAAACAATGATGTGTGAACTTACTGGAATGGATGTAGCAAATTCCTCAATGTATGATGGAGCAACTGCCCTTGCTGAAGCAATGTTAATGGCTGTTAGAATTAATAATAAAACAAAAATTCTTGCCGCTGGTTCTATAAACCCTGAATTTTTGGCTACAAGCAAAACATATTGTACTCCACAAAATATTGAAATTGAAACTGTTAAATGGACAGAAAGTGGAACAATAGATCTAGAAGATCTAAAATCTAAGATTGACGATAACACATCGGCAGTTGTAGTTGGTTATCCTAACTTTTTTGGAATTGTAGAAGATTTAAAACAAATAAAAGAAATACTTCCAGACAATGTGGTTTTTATAGTAGTAAGTGAACCAATAGCGCTTTCAATCTTGGAAGCTCCTGGTAAATTTGGTGTTGACATTGTAGTTGGTGAAGGTCAATCTCTTGGAATAACCCCAAATTATGGCGGACCTGGAATTGGTTTCTTCACGACTTTAGCAAAACACGTAAGAAAGATGCCAGGAAGAATAATTGGTGAAACAAAAGACGTTGATGGAAAAAAAGGTTACGTTATGATTTTACAAACCAGAGAACAACATATTAGAAGAGCAAAAGCAACTTCAAACATTTGTTCTAACCATGCATTAATGGCCCTTAAAAATGCAATTTATATGTCTGTTATGGGGCCTGAAGGACTTAGAAAAGTAGCAAGAATGTCTTATAACGCTGCTCACTATCTTGCAGAAAAATTAGTTGAAAAAGGTTACAATTTGACATTTAATGGACCTTTCTTTAACGAATTTGTATTTAATGCAGGAGAAAACTATTATGAGAAATGGAAAACAATGGCCAATGATGGAATACTTGGTCCTCTACCATTAGAAAAGGCAATGCCAAACTTTAAAAATTCTGCTCTTGCATGCTGTACTGAAGTAAACACAAAAGAAAGCATTGATGAGCTATTAAAACATTTTTAATAGGATTGGAGGGAAATAAATGACAATTTTCGAAATCTCCAAAGAAGGAAGAATAGGTTTTCAGCTACCTGACAATAATATAAAAGATTACGAAATAAATCTTCCAGAATATCTTTTAAGAAAATCCTTGCCAAGACTTCCTCAAGTTAGTGAAGTCGATGTTGTAAGACATTATACTAACCTTTCTGCAAAAAATTATTCAGTAGATGTTGGTTTTTACCCACTTGGTTCATGTACAATGAAATACAATCCAAAAGTAAATGAGAAAGTGGCCTCATTTGAAGAATTTAGTATGATCCATCCATTTCAGCCACATGAAACTGTTCAAGGTGCTTTAAAGTTAATGTACGATCTCAAAGAAATGCTCTGTGAAATTACTGGAATGGATGATATGACGTTAATACCATCTGCAGGGGCTCATGGTGAGTTAACTGGAATATTAATATCAAGAGCCTATCACTTAAGTCGTGGTGATACCAAAAGAACAAAGGTAATTGTGCCCGATAGTGCACATGGAACTAACCCAGCTTCAGCTAGAATGGCTGGATTTGATGTAATTGAAATAAAATCAGGACCAGATGGAAGAGTTGACTTAAATGAACTTGAAAAAGTCTTAGATGAAACTGTTGCAGTAATCATGCTTACAAACCCAAATACTCTTGGATTATTTGAAAAAGATATATTAAAAATTGCACAAATGGCACATGATAAAGGGGCTCTTCTCTATTATGATGGAGCAAATTTAAATGCAATTTTGGGAAGAACAAGACCTGGGGATATGGGATTCGATATTGTCCACTTAAATCTTCATAAAACATTTAGCACTCCTCACGGAATGGGTGGACCTGGAAGCGGACCAGTTGGTGTAAAAAAACACCTTGCTAAGTTTTTACCAGTTCCAGAAATAGTTAAAATTGAGGATAAATACACATTAAATTATAATAAACCTGAAAGTATAGGATTTATAAGAAGCTATTTTGGAAATTTCTCGGTCATGGTTAGAGCATATACATATATTAAAACAATGGGAAAAGATGGATTGAAAAAAGCTGGAGAAATGGCCGTTTTAAACGCTAACTATTTGAGAGTTAAAGTAAGCAAAATAATGGATATTGCATATCCAGGAATATGTATGCACGAATTTGTATCTACGTGTGAAAAACTGACGAAAGAAACCGGTGTAAAAGCATTAGATATTGCTAAAAGATTATTAGACTACGGAATCCACGCTCCAACGATGTATTTCCCATTAATTGTCCATGAAGACTTTATGATTGAACCTACTGAAACTGAAAGTAAAGATACATTAGATAAATTTGCTCAAATACTTGAAAAAATATTTAATGAAGCACGTGAAAATCCTGAGCTTGTAAAAGGTGCACCATATAATACCCCAGTAAGACGTCTTGACGATGTAAGTGCTTCAAGAAAACCTGTATTTAAATACAATTTTGAGGAGTGATAGTATTGAGGTTCTTTCTTCCAACAAAGGTTTTCTTCGAAGACAACTACAATGAATCAGTAGATGAAATAAAAAAACTTGGTGAAAGCTTTTTAATAATAACAGGAAAAAGCTCTAAAAAAAATGGAAGTCTTGAGGAATTAATAAGGATCTTAGAAAATTTGAACAAAAAATATGAAATTTTTGACGAAACACTTGAAAACCCTCCTAAAGAAATGATAGAAGAAATTATAAGGAAATTTGGTAAAAACTGGGATGTAATTGTTGGTCTTGGCGGTGGTAGTCCAATGGACGCCGCCAAGGCTATTGCTGTCTTGTGTAAAAACGATATTTCAATTGAGGATCTTTATGATCAAGGTAAATACAAAACTGCATCTAAAATAATCTGTATTCCAACAACTTCGGGTACAGGAAGTGAAGTAACACAATATTCTGTACTAACTATCAATAATGTAAAAAAAGGATTTAAGCATGAAATAGTATTCCCTACATTGTCACTCCTTGAGCCTAAATATACTTTAACCATGTCAAAAGAACTTACTATTTCTACAGGTCTTGACGCCCTGTCTCATGCAGTTGAATCTGTACTTTCTCTGAAATCAAACTCTTTCTCAGATCTTTATGCATTCAAAGCAATCGAAATTATTTCTCAAGATTTACCAAAACTTGTTAACAACCTTTCTGATTATTCATTAAGAAGAAATTTAATGCTTGCATCAATGTATGCAGGAGTAGCTATAAGTATTACTGGAACAACAATAGCACATTCATTGGGATACTCTTTTACAACTGACAAAAATATTAAACATGGTCTTGCCACGGCAGTTTTTCTACCTTTTGAAATAGAAAACTCAGGCTCAAAAAAAGCTGAAGAAATTAAAGCAATCATGGGAAATATCCTCGATTTTCTTAAAAAACTAGAAATTAATTTAAATTTTGAAGTTAGTGATGATGAAATTGAAAAATGGGCTGAAAGAGTTAAAAATTCTTCCCATGTAAAAGTTACACCTGGAATTTATACCAAAGAGAAAATTATAAAAGCTTATAAATGGTTCTTTGAAGAATCTGGTTTGTTTGGAGGGTAATAATGAAAGTTTATTTAAAGAAAAACATTAAAAATAGAGTTAAAAATGGACATCCATGGATTTATGAAAATGAAATCGAACACATAGATGGAACACCTCAAAATGGTGATATTGTTAGTGTCTTTAACCACGAAAGGCATTTTGTTGGTAAAGGTTACATTAATTTTAACTCTAAAATAAGGATTAGAATTTTAACAAGATTAAATGAAGAAATAAACAAAAGTTTTTTTGAAAAAAGAATAAAAGAAGCATTACTTAGAAGAAATCCAAAAGAAGAAAGCTTTAGAATTATTTTCTCAGAAGCTGATAATTTGCCCGGGATCATAGCCGACAAATTTGGAGATTATATAGTAATTGAAATTAACACTCTTGGAATGGAAAAGTTTAAAAACGAAATATTAGATATATTGATAAATACTTTTTCACCAAAAGGAATATTTGAAAAATCAGAAAGTACATCAAGAATAAAAGAAGGACTTCAAGAATCTGTTGGTTGGATCTATAAATCAGGGCCTGAATTGATACCTTATAAAGTAAATGATATTTTATTCTTTGCTGATACTTTAGGACAAAAAACTGGTGCATTTTTAGATCAAAGATTTAATGCTTTATCACTAAAAAATTATTCAAAAGATGCCATATGTCTAGACGCATTTTGTTACACTGGAAATTTTGGAATGCATATGCTAAAGTTCGGCGCAAAACACGTAACGTTTTTAGATTATTCTGAAAGAGCAATTGAAGTGGTAAACATTACTGCCAAGAAAAACAATTTTAAAAATTACGATACTATAATCGGAAATGCCTTTGATATTTTGAAATCTTATGACAACAATTCAAAAATATTTGATATTATCTCAATTGATCCACCAGCTTTTGCAAAAAATGCAAATAGCAAAGCTAATGCAAAAAGGGGCTACAAAGAGATAAATTTAAGAGCAATGAAGATACTTAAAAATAATGGAATTCTTGCAACTTCTTCATGTACTCAAGTAATTACGGAAGAAGATTTTAAAAATATTATATTTTCAGCAGCAGTTGATGCTGGAAAATTGGCAAGAATTCTCTTTCGTGGAGATCAACCATACGATCATCCTTATGTATTAAATATTCTTGAAACAAAATATCTTAAATTTTTACTTTTACAACTTGAAAATATGAAAGGTGTGTAAAATGAAGAAACTATTATCTATATTATTTGTTTTTCTTACACTGCTCCTATTTTCTCAAATTTATTTTCTTACTGATGGAGGAATTTATAAATCAACCGACAAAATATTGGATGGAAAATTTAAGGATATTTGCTTTTTAGACAACAAAATTTATGCAATTTATAATGATTCAATAGTTGATATTTTTACAAAAAAGGAAATTTATATAGAATCTCCAATCTACATTGGAGAAGGTTATTTTTTATCTAACAATAGATTATATAAATTCGAAAATGGAAAACTTGAATTAATAAGAATCATTTCGAATCTTGAACATCCTTTTGTTTATAAAGACATTATATTTGGTATAAATATGGGGAATGTTGTTGCTTTGGATAACGGAAAAATTGTATGGTCGCTAAGTCCTAATAATGGAAAAATACATAAAATTAGAATTGCAAATGGAAAACTTGCAGTTTTTTCTTCTTCAGATTTATCAATTTTTGATATTGAAAATCCTAAATTTCCAAAGTTCATAAAAAAATTCAATATAGCTGATGATTATGTATACAACGGTTATCATGTTATTTTAAAAAATAACTTATTACAATTTTACGATGAAAATAATAAACTAATATTCTCAAAAAATGTTAATGGCAATAAAATAATTACCGATGGTGAAAATATAATAGTAGGCAATTACCTAATTACAAAAGATTTTAATGTTACAACTTATCCATTCAAAATAATTGCTTTTATTAATGTTAGTCATGAAATTAACTTTACAGATAATAAAGTTAAGCTTTTATGGCAAATAAACCTAGATCAAGAGATAACATCAAAACCCGTTGCCAAAGATGGTACTCTCTACGTAGCCGCAACAAATGGGAAAATATTCAAAATCGAAGATGGAAAAATTACATGGAATTATACTTTACCTTTCATTGTTACTGGACATCTTACTCTAAATAATGATGGGATTTTAGTTACATGCTGGGATGATTACGTATATCAATTTGATTTTAATGGAAACCTAATGTGGAAAGTAGAACTTGATTCTGATCTAACTTTAGGAGCTGCTTTCGATGGTCAAATAATTTATGTGGTATCCGACAATGGAGTTTTATATGAAATTAAAGACGGTAAAATTTTGAACCACTATGATGTTGGGAAATGGCCTATTTCTGGACCTTTCGTTTCATTATCAGGAAGTGTTTACATTGTAGATGGTATGGGGTATATATGGAAAAACAATAAAAAAGATAAGTTTGTTGGAAATGTCAAAAACCTAGCTTTTTCATTAGAAAACCCTCAAATTCCCCCTGAAAATTCTTTCATATTACTCGATATACTAAATAATAGATATACATTTAAAGAAAATAATATATACAAAAATGATAACTTGATATTGTCACTTGATGAAAATATTCAAGATGGTATTGTTGGAAATAAATTTCTATATGTTTTATCAAGCGGTAATAAATTGTATGTAATTGATTTAAAAAATTATAATATAGTATACAATAACTTTTTTGAAAACTCAAAATTTCTGGTAATGGACAATATTGGAAATTTATTTATAATCGGAAAAAATATTTATGCATTATCTACAAATGACATGCCAAGTGAATCTTGGTACAGCATTTACAAAAATCATTTAAACTCATCTTCTGTAAATTTCTAACTGAGGTGACAAATAATGTTTATAGGTGCAGAAGAATATGCTGTTGTAGTTCCTGTCGTTAATAAAAAATATTTTTTATTCGAAATTAGATCAAATTTACTAAGAATACAACCAGGGGAAATATCTTTTCCAGGCGGGAAAATAGAATATGGAGAAACCCTAAAAAGTGCTGCAATAAGAGAAACAGTAGAAGAAATTGGTGTACGACCAAATATAATTTCAAATCTTCCTCCAGTTTATACTCCATTTAATATTATTATACATCCCTTTATTGGTATTTTAGAAAACTCTAATTTAAATATAAACAAATATGAAGTCGAAAAAACTATTGAAGTGCCAATTGAAATTTTTAAATCACCTAAGTATACATATGACTTAAAAGTAAAAGTCATTCCTCCTAGTTCTTTCCCATTTCATCTAATTCCAAATGGAAGGGATTATAAATGGAGAAGTGGAACATACAAAGTTATGTTTTTTGAATATAATGATCATATTATCTGGGGAATGACAGCTTTAATTGCACACGAAGCATATAAAAAAATAAATGAAAAGGGGGAAAAATAATGAAAGAAAAGATTATCAAAAGAGTTGAAGAAATTCAAGAAGACATTAAAAATTCAATGAAAAAGTTTATTTCAATCAACTCAGTGAACCCAAGATCCGGAGGTCCAGGTGAAAAAGAAATGGCTGAATGGCTTCAAAGCTTAATAAAAGACTGGGGTTTTGATTCAATTGAAAGGTACGATGCTAAAGATGATATTGTTCCGTATGGATTCAGACCAAATATCGTTGCAAGATATAATGGAACAGTTGGAAAAAGAACAATTTGGATAATTACACACATGGACAAAGTACCAGCTGGAGATTTAAGTTTGTGGGAAAATGATCCTTTTACACCTGTAGAAAAAGATGGAAAAATTTACGGGCGAGGTGCGGAAGACAATGGATCTTCTTTAATTGCATCTTTATATGGTTTGAAGACAATAATGGATCTAGGTATTCGCCCAAAAGATAATATTGCCTTAGCTTTTGTTTCTGATGAGGAAACTGGTTCTGATTATGGCATTAAATATCTTGTTAAACAAAATCTTTTTAGTAAAAATGATTTGTTCCTTGTGCCTGATTCAGGAGAACCTGACGGTTCATTTATTGAAATAGCCGAAAAATCAATACTTTGGTTTAAAGTAATTGTTTCCGGAAAACAAGCTCATGCTTCAAGGCCTGATATTGCTAAAAATGCTCACAGATACGGAGCAAGGTTTTTAACAATTTTAGATGAATATTTAAATTCAAATTATAATGAAGAAGATTTACTTTTTGATTATCCAAAAAGTTCATTTGAACCAACTAAAAAAGAATCCAACGTTGAAAATGTAAATACCATTCCTGGAACAGATATTTTCTATTTTGATTGTAGGATATTACCACAATATAATTTAGAGGAAATTTTTAAAAACATTGTAAGTTTAGGTGAAAAATTTGAAAAAGAAAATGGAGTAAAAATCCAAATTGAAAAACTCCAATTTGAACAAGCGGCCCCTCCTACTGATAAAAATTCAGAAATAGTAGTTAAATTAATAAATGCAATTAAAGAAATGAGAAACATAACACCAAGAGTAGGAGGAATTGGTGGTGGAACTTGTGCTGCAATTTTAAGAAATGAAGGTTTACCAGCTGCTGTTTGGGCTACTATTGATGAAACTGCCCATCAACCTAATGAATATGTTGTAATTAAAAACTTAATTGAAGATACCAAGGTCTATGCCTACTTAATTGCAAATTCATAAAAGAAAAGGGGGAAAAACTATGGAAAGAATTATTAGAGCACCAAGGGGAACAACATTATCATGTAAAAGTTGGCAAACGGAAGCTCCAATGAGAATGCTTATGAACAACCTTGATCCAGAAGTTGCAAGAGACCCTGCAAATCTAATTGTGTATGGTGGAACTGGTAGAGCTGCAAGAAACTGGCAATGTTTTGATAAAATAGTGGAAACACTAAAAACTTTGGAAATGGATGAAACATTACTTGTACAAAGTGGAAAACCAGTTGCAGTATTTAAAACAAGTGAATGGGCTCCTCGTGTTTTGATTGCAAATTCAAACTTGGTACCAAAATGGGCAAATTGGGAATATTTTAGAGAATTAGAAGAAAGAGGCCTTATAATGTATGGTCAAATGACCGCTGGAAGCTGGATATATATAGGAACTCAAGGCATTTTGCAAGGAACATATGAAACTTTTTATGCAGTTGCCAAAAAATATTTTGGTGGAACTTTAAAAGGAAAATGGGTACTTACAGCTGGACTCGGTGAAATGGGTGGAGCTCAACCTCTTGCAGTAACATTAAATGATGGTGTTGTACTTGCAGTTGAAATAGACAAAAGAATGATTGAAAGAAGACTTAATACTGGATATCTTGATACTTGGACTGACAACTTAGATGAAGCACTTGAAATGGTTCAAAAAGCAGTTAAAGAAGAAAGACCATTATCTGTTGGACTTCTTGCCAATGCAGCAGATGTTCATCCTGAACTTGTTAAAAGAGGAATAATTCCTGATATAGTTACTGACCAAACTGCAGCCCACGATCCACTAACTGGATACGTTCCAGCTGGAATGTCATTTGATGAAGCATTAAAATTAAGAAAAGAAAATCCTCAGAAATACTTAGAATTAGTTTATGAGAGCGTTGTAAAACATATTAATGCAATCCTTGAAATGCAAAAACAAGGTGCAAAAGTATTTGAGTACGGTAATAATATTAGAAGGCTTGCATATGATCACGGTGTAAAAGATGCATTTAATATCCCAGGATATGTACCCGAATATATTAGAGATTTATTTGCCGAAGGAAAAGGACCATTTAGATGGGCTGCTCTATCTGGAAATCCTGAGGATATTTACAAAACCGATAAGAAAGTTCTCGAGTTATTCCCATATGATGACCACCTAAGAAAATGGATAGAACTTGCACAAAAGAAAGTAAAATGGCAAGGATTACCTGCAAGAATTTGCTGGCTTGGGCAAGGAGAACGTGCGGAATTTGGACTTGCAATCAACGAAATGGTCAAAAAAGGTGAATTAGAAGCACCTATAGTCATTGGGAGGGATCACCATGATACTGGATCAGTAGCAAGTCCATATAGAGAAACTGAAGCTATGAAAGATGGAAGTGATGCAATTGCAGACTGGCCAATTTTAAATGCTATGTTAAATGTAGCAAGTGGCGCTACATGGGTTTCATTCCATCATGGTGGTGGTGTTGGTATTGGTTATTCCTTACACGCAGGTATGGTTATAGTTGCAGATGGAACAGACCTAGCACACAAAAAACTTGAAAGAGTCTTAACAAATGATGTTGGTTTGGGTGTTGTAAGACATGCTGATGCCGGCTATGAAATTGCAATCGAAACTGCTAAAAAACATAATTTAAGAATGCCAATGCTTGATTAAAATTTCTTACTATAAAAAATGGCTTTGGGTAATCCCAAAGCCATTTTTTTAATTACTTTTATTTAACTGCTAGTAATCATATCCTTCTGTTAGAATTTCATTAATTCCATCAAGTATTTCTTCAGGTGTAATTAATTCTCCACCTACTTTATTAATAAATTTAACTTTCGTTCCTGGTTTTACCAATCTTAAAATTTCCCTTCCATATTGTCCCAAATTCATTTCTGGAATTACTACAGCTTCAACTTTTGAAAGCCTTTTTCTAAGTTCGTGAACTGGAAGCGGCCATATTGTTATTGGTTTAAACAACCCTACTCTCATCTTATCATTTCTTGCAATTTTCACTGCTTCTTTTGCGCTTCTTGCAACTATTCCATATGCAATTACCAAAACTTCTGCATCTTCTGTTAAATATTCATCATATATTGAGATTTCATCAATATGTAACTTTATTTTGTTAGATAATCTCTTAATAAGTTTTTCTGCTGTTTCATATGCTGCATTTGGAAAACCTGATTCATCGTGGACAAGGCCCGAAACATGGAATCTTGTTTTTCCCATTTCAACTAATGCAGTTGGTTTTGGCTCTGCATATTCACTTTCAACATATGGAACAAATATTTCTTCTTCCTCTAGTTCTTTTTCAGAAATTCTATTTACAATCTCAACATTCTTTAAATCAGGCAACTCAAAAGCTTCTCTCATATGACCAAGTGTTTCATCCATCAAAAATACTACTGGAGTTCTATATATTTCAGCTAAATTAAATGCTTCTATCATATATCTATATACCTCTTCAACAGTTGAAGGATACAAAGCTATTATGGCATGGTCCCCGTGAGTTCCCCATCTTGCCTGCATTATATCGCCTTGAGCAGGTTTAGTTGGTAAACCTGTTGAAGGTCCTCCCCTCATCACATTTACAAATACACAAGGCGTTTCAGTCATTATTGCGTATCCTAATGCTTCTTGCATTAAGCTAAAACCCGGCCCACTTGTTGCAGTCATTGATTTTACACCAGCAAGAGAAGCACCTATTATAGCTGCTGCACTCCCTATTTCATCTTCCATCTGTATAAAGACACCATTTACTTTTGGAAGCTCTCTTGCCATGGTTTCTGCAATTTCTGAAGATGGGGTTATAGGATATCCTGCGTAAAATCTACATCCTGCCTTTAAAGCCCCATAGGCTGCAGCTTCGTTTCCTTGCCAAAAAACAAGTTTACCCATTTTTTTCACCTACTTTTTCAGTTATATCTACAATGTTTATAGCAAAATCTGGACACAAATTTTCACATATAAGACAGCCAATACAGGTAGAATGATCTTCAACTACCGGTCTTTTAAGTTCTCCCTCCTTGATAGTTTTTGTTGGACACGTATGATAACAAATCCCACAGCTTTTACACCAATCATAATTTATATCTACTCTAAAACTTCTTTTTGCCATCTAAAACCACCTCACTTAATTAATGATAAGAATATTCCTGCGGCAACAGCTGAACCAATAACACCAGCAACATTTGGGCTCATTGCATGCATTAAAATAAAGTTTGTTGGATCTTCTTCTTGTGCAATTCTTTGCGCAACCCTTGCAGAATCTGGAACCGCGGATACTCCCGCTGCACCAATTAATGGATTTATTTTATCTTTCAAGAACAGGTTCATCAATTTTGCAAATAAAATTCCAAAAGTTATTGCAGTAACAAATGCTACCGCACCCATTCCAAATACTAAAAGAGATTTAGGTGTTAAGAAAATATCCGCTCTTGCAGATGCACCAACTGAAACACACAATAAAATTGTTACTGTGTCTAAAATATACCTACTTGCAGCTTCAACTAACCTCTTAACAACTCC
Source organism: Thermosipho africanus Ob7 (assembly GCF_003351105.1). Classification (NCBI taxonomy): domain Bacteria; kingdom Thermotogati; phylum Thermotogota; class Thermotogae; order Thermotogales; family Fervidobacteriaceae; genus Thermosipho; species Thermosipho africanus. The sequence goes on along the minus strand of NZ_NKRG01000001.1, from coordinate 374,867 downwards.
AGCCTCTCTTAAAAGATTTCCAAACATAAGCATTCCTATCAATGGCAACGATTTTGGAATTATCAAAGCAACTATTATAGTTGTTACAATTGGAAATAGTACCCTTTCAGTTTTTGTTACTTTTCTAGGTGGTTTCATTCTTATTCTTCTTTCTTCCTTGGTTGTAAGCATTTTTGAAACCATAGGTTGTAAGACAGGAATTAGTGCTATATATGAATATGCCGAAATTGCAATTATTGATAATAGTTCTGGTGCAAATTTAGAAGTAATATATATTGAGGTAGGTCCATCTGCCCCACCTATAATCCCTATTGAAGCAGCTTGCTTTAGACTAAAACCAAAAAATTTAGCTAAAAGAAATGTTATAAATATCCCCATCTGTGCCGCTCCACCAAGGAAAATTGTAATTGGATAAGAAAGCATAAATGAAAAGTCTGTTAATGCACCTATACCTAAAAATATCAATGGAGGGTAAATTCCCAGGACCAAGCCCTGTTGCAAATACCAGAGCACACCACCAGGTGAAGTTTCTGTAGGAGGATTTAAAATACCAGTCACATCAGGAGGTACATTTGCAAGAATAATTCCAAAAGCTATAGGTATTAATAACAATGGTTCAGCATCTTTTGCTATTGCTATGTATATTAAAACGCCAGCAACAGCAAACATAACTATATTACCAATCGTTAAATTCATAAACGCCGTACTTTGAAAAAAGCCATTAGTGATTCTAACAAGTCCAACTCCTCCTTTATTTTTATTTCTACTCTTATTATATATCACTATCTAAAATAATGAAAGAAATATTAACCTCCATTATTCTTAAAAATTTTCATTCTTGCTTTATAGCATCATTTAAGCTCAACAATATAAAGTAATACGTAAGTTCATAATTATAATTTGCAACTTTTGAAGATAATATTGAAGATAATACCTTTGCAAATTTATAATCACAACTAAATTCTTCGCATATCCATAGTGCTATTTTAGATAATACTTTTAAAAAATTAAAATCTTTTATACTTGATAAACTAGCAACAAAGTTATTAATCTTCTTAGCATCTTCCAAGTTTTCTTTTATTTTTAAGTAAAGTGAATAGTAATAACTAGGACTTTCTTCAAAATTTTCAATTTCAACTATTTTTAAATTATTTGCCTTTATTTCATCTACTTTATCTGGAAACTCAATTGCTAGTTTTTTTAATATAAAATCCTGTAATCCTAATAAAATATCTTTTGGAACACTTACATAATACTTCTGCAATCTACTTCTAATAGTTGGATATAATGCTTTCCAATTAGTAGTTGTAAGAACTATGATTGAATACGATGGTGGTTCTTCTAACGTTTTTAACAAAGCATTTTCGGCTTCTGGCAGCATTTTTTCTGCATTAAAAATAACTACAATCTTTTTTCCCTTATCGGATGAAAATGATAAAAACTCTTGAATATTTCTGACATGATCTATCTTAATATTATTTTCATCAATCATTAAATATCTTTGTATATCATAATTAGTAACATCTAAAACTGCTTGCATTACTTTATCATTAACATATCTTTTATTTTCACCAACAATGGCTATAGAATTTCCAGAATTATTCTCAATTAATTTTCTTATTTTCTCCATATTGCTCCACCTTCTTCATAGTACTCTCTTAAAACTTTTTCTAACGCTGCTCCATCATATTTTACAAGACCATCTTTCATTAAAATTATTCGATCCGCTATATCATAAAAAATTTCTACATGATGTGTTGCAAGTATTATACCAATACCAGTTTTTTTTAATTGCTCAATTAATCTTTTAATAATCATTCTATCGTACTTATCCAACATTGCAGTTGGCTCATCAAGTAGCAAAAATTTTGGCCTCATAGCTAAAATAGAAGAAATTGCAAGCTTTTGTTTCTGACCTCCGGATAAACTATATGGATCAAAATCTTTATAATTTAATAATCCGGTAGTCTTCAACGTTTCTAAAGCTCTTTTTTCAATTTCTTCTCTTTCAAGCCCTATATTTTCAAGTCCAAAAATTACATCTTCCCACACTGTACTGCCAACAATTTGCGTTTCAGGATTTTGAAAAACATAACCAGTTGCCATATAAAATGGCTTACCATCGCTAGATATTATTTCACCTTTAAAATTTACTACACCCGCAAGGGCTTTTAAAAAAGTCGTTTTCCCACTGCCGTTATGACCTAATAATAAAACTAATTCATTGTTTTTGAATTTTATATTTATGGGACCAATTATTTTCTTATTTGTATAAAATACTTCCAAATTATTAACTATTAATTCTATAATATCAACTCCAATAAATCTCCCGTATTGAACTTTAATATATCATTTGCTCTATATTGATTTGCGGCAATTTCAACATATCCAGTACTATCATTATGTAAAAGTAATTGTCCTTTTTCAACTTCAGAATAATAATTTGCTATAGGAATTTCTATTCTCTTTCTGTTTTTAACTATTGTAACTTTTTCAAAATCTTTTATCCAATCATAAGGAATATTTGTTTCAATATTTCCAAATTTATCAATATAAGCAATTTCTCCTCGAATATTATTTCCAGATCTTTTTGGTTTAATATATGGAAGAGTTCCATAGTTATACAATTGATCTCCAAGTTGTTCAAATTTTCCTAGGTGAATGTATGCAGCCGCTGGAGAAAAAATATCTCTTCCATGAAAGGTTTGAGAGTCTCCATAATAAAATTCTTTATTATTAAGCTCTCTTATCTCTATTGGTTTTTCAATTTCAAAGGCAAGTGTGAATATACCATTATCTGGTCCTACAAAGTAATAGTTCTCAGTTTTAGCTGCTATGGCCTTTCTAGAACTTCCTACACCATAATCAACCACACATAGGAAAATACTTCCCTTTGGAAAATGAATAAAAGAGCGCGAGAGGATGTACATTGCCTCTCGCACATTAAATGATGAAATATCGTGAGTTAGATCTACTACTTCTACATTGGCAATTTTTCGCATAACCCCTTTACAAATTCCAACATAATGAGATGAACCCCAATCAGTCATAAACACAATCATATTATCACCTTAATAAAATAACTTGGTTAACTCCTTTAAATAATAATCTACAGGTCTATAATTTAACATTGTTTCTGAATAAGGAATTTCAGTAATAGAAAATCCTTTTACACCAACTGCTTGATAAACTTTTCCCATTTTTATCATTTCTATTGCATGTGCAGCCATCTGAGTTGCAATAATCCTATCCATTGCGGCTGGAGATCCACCCCTTTGTAAATAACCAAGATTAGTATATCTCCATTCAATTCCAAACTTTTCTTTTAATTTTTTTTCAATATACTTTCCAATAATTTCTGATGAGCTTAACTTCTCAAATCCATCGCACTCTTTTTTTATCTCTTCAGGTAATTCAACTCCGGATTCCACTACTATTAATGAAAATCTTTTTTTACCTTCATATCTTCTCTTTATAATTTCAATAAGTTCTTCAAAGTTTGGTTTTTCGGTAGAGGTAATTATATAGTCAGCTCCACCTGAAAGTCCTCCAATTGTAGCAATCCAACCACCAGGCTTTCCCATTGTCTCTACTATCATAACCCTATGATGTGATTCAGCTGTAGAATGAAGAACATCCAATGCATTTTTAACATGCTCAACCGCAGTAAAAAATCCTATAGAAAAATCAGTAAATGCCAGATCATTGTCAATCGTTGCGGGTACCAAAACTGAAGGAACTCCTATTTTCATCAAATTTATTGCTGCTTTTGCTCCAAGTCTTCCACCTAAAATTAGCAATGATGAAATCCCATACTGTTCAACTTTTTCCTTAACTTTTTCCACATCCTCCTCAGGAACATATAGTGATGTTCCAAGCATAGTTCCGCCTTGATGTAATATGTTCGATACGTTAGGCCTTAATAAAACTTCTAAATCATCTCTCAATAACCCTTCAAACCCATCTTTTATTCCCATAACTTCAATATTTAGATCTAATCCTTTAACTACAGCTGAACGTATTGCTGCATTTATACCTGGGGAATCATTTCCTACACATAATACACCTACACGTCTCATATATTACTACCCCCTTACAATTGTCATTAATACTATTGATGTAATAGCCATCAATTTTATCAATATATTAATCGAAGGTCCAGAAGTATCTTTATATGGATCTCCTACTGTATCTCCAACCACTGTCGCTTTATGCGCAAAGGAACCTTTACCTCCAAAATGTCCCTCTTCAACAAATTTCTTTGCATTATCCCATGCTCCTCCAGAATTAGCCATGAATATTGCTAACATAACTCCAGAAACTGTAGCTCCAATTAATAATCCACCAACACCTATTGGACCAAAAAGAAAATATAGTAATGTTGGTGAAAGAATAGCTAATACTGCAGGTAGCACCATTTTCTTTAATGCACCTTTAGTTGCAATTTGTATACATTTTTGATAATCTGGTGTAGATTCACCACTTAATATTCCAGGAATTTCTTTTATTTGACGTCTAATTTCCTCAACCATATCATCAGCAGCATCACCAACAGCATGCATAGTTAATGCCGAAAAGAAGAATGGCAACATTCCGCCAATTAAAGCACCTAAAAATAGATATGGATTACTCAAATCTACTGAGCTAACGTTTGATATTGCGCTAAAGTTAGCAAATAATGCAAGTGCAGTAAGTGCTGCTGAACCAATTGCAAAACCTTTACCCATAGCTGCAGTCGTATTACCAACAGCATCAAGAGAATCTGTAATCTCCCTGACTTTAGGATCCAATCCTGCCATTTGTGCTATTCCGCCAGCATTATCCGCAATTGGCCCGTAAGCATCCACAGATAAGCTTATACCTAAAGTAGAAAGCATACCAACACCCGAAAGTGCAACACCAAAAAGCCCTAAAATTTTATATGATAGTACAACTGCAAGTGCTATTAACAAAGTTATAATAAACGTTGACTCCATCCCGAGTGCAGTTCCACTAATTATTACATTTGCAGGGCCCATAGTTGATGTTTTTGCAAGATTTTCAACCTTTTTTCCTGAAGTATACCACTCTGTAATTAAACCTATTAATAACCCAACAAAAACTCCAAAAAAGACTACGTAAAAGATATTTAACCAATTTACTAAATAACTATATACAAATGTTGCTGTAAGTGTTAAAACGCCAGCAAAAATCGTTCCAAATCTCAAAGTTTTTGCAGGATCAGCAGATTTTTTTGCACTCAATAAAGTTGTAACTATTCCAACAAGTGAAGATAATAATCCAAAAATTACAACAAAAACAACTGAAATAAAGCCTTTCTCTCCAAAAAATAAACTTCCAAGAACAATTGCAGAAAAAATAGATCCTACATATGACTCATACAAATCAGCACCCATTCCAGCAACATCACCAACGTTATCTCCAACATTATCAGCAATAACTGCTGGATTTCTAGGATCATCTTCTGGAAGATTCGCTTCGGTTTTTCCAACAATATCTGCTCCTACATCAGCTGCTTTAGTATAAATTCCTCCACCAACTCTTGCAAACAGTGCAACAAATGATGCACCTAAAGAATAATAACTAATTAATTCAATGTCTTTTGTAACATAATATGTCAAAGCAAGCCCTAAAATTCCAAGTGTGGATACGGTTAATCCCATAACGGCTCCGCCAGAAAATGAAACACTTAAAGCTTCACCTAAGCTTTTTGTTGCAGCCCAAGCAGTTCTTGCATTTGCTCTTGTAGCAATAGCCATACCAAAATAACCTGCCAAAACGGAAAAGGCTGAACCTATAAGTAATGCAATGCTTGCCTTAATACCGACTATAAAATAGAAAAATATAGCTAGAGCAAAAATAACTGGAAAAAATACTTTGTATTCTTGCAGTAGGAAGGACTTTGCACCTTTTTGAATAATCTCTGATAGCTGAGTTGTCCTCTCATTCCCTGAGGATTTTTCCAAGATTTTAAAAGCAAGAATCAAAATAAAAACAACTGAAATTGCTCCAGTTATTAAAAAATAAACCAAAATCTCACCCCTTTAGATAAAGTTGAGGGCCTCAAAAAAGCCCTCAATTTAACTTATTTTTTATTCACTTTTTTATCCATCTTATCACAATTGGACTTGCTATATATAGGGATGAATACGTTCCAACTATAGTACCGATTGTCATACCGAACGCAAATGGTTTTATACTATTTCCAGAGAACAACAATAGTATAAATATTACTATGAAAGTTGTCAAGGATGTATTTATAGTTCTCTTAATAACTTGATTAATACTATTATTTACCAATGTTTCAATAGTACTTCCACGTGACCTTCTTAAATTCTCCCTGATTCTATCGTAAACAACTATAGTATCGTTCAAAGAATAACCTATTAAGGTTAAAATAGCTGCCACTGCCGCAACATTTAATTCATAGTTAAAGAATGAATAAAATCCTAAAGTTATTACAACATCATGTATCAATGCAACTACAGCACCTACACCAAAAACAAACTGGAACCTTAAAGTTATGTAAATTAAAAGCGCAAGTAATGTAAATACAATTGCTTTCCAAGTAAGATTCTTAATCTCTTGCGCTGCATAACCACTTGTTTCGTTAAATCCAATTACCTCTGCTGTATAATTATTATTCTTGAATGCTTCAACTATTTTTTGGCTAAGTACAGATTTTTCTTCTCCAGAGTAAACTTTTAATTCTCCATTTTCATCCTTTGGTGAAACTACAATTGAAAACTTAGAAATTCCTTTTGGATCATCAACACTTTTTATTTGGGTAATTCTGGCATTTTCAAATTCAGGTGCCAGGTCCTTTATTAATTGTCTAACATCTGATTCACTAACTTCTGCATTTACTTTTAAAATTATTTCCGAACCACCTAAAAATTCAACACCATAGTTAAAACCTTTAGTAAAAATACTTATCAGAGATGCCACTACTAAAATTAGCGAAATTACTATAAATATTTTTCTTTTTCCAACGAAATCAATCATGCCCTGGCACCTCCCTTGCTAGCACCTTTAACTTTAATTGCTCCAGAGAATAATTCAAGGAAAAATCTTGAAACAACAAGGTTAACAAACAAACTACCAAGAACACCAATAATTAAAGTTATAGCAAAGCCTTTTACTGTCCCTGTACCAAAATAATATAAGAACAAACCAGCTATAATTGTAGTTAAATTAGCATCAAACAAAGTTATAAATGATTTTGAAAATGCAGTTGAAATTGCTGCTTTTACAGAACTTCCTCTTCTGATTTCTTCCTTAATTCTTTCATAAATAATTATATTTCCATCAACAGTAGTACCAATTGTCAAAATAATACCTGCAATTCCAGGTAATGTAAGTATTGAACCAGTTGCAGCTAAAATTCCAAGTAATAAGAAAGTATTATATAAAAGTGCAATATCAGCTACAATCCCCATTACTCCATAGAATATTATCATGTAGATTAAAACTAATATAATTCCAATTATACCTGCCTTGAGAGAAGCTGAAACAATATCTGCTCCTAAAAGAGGTGCAACCCATCCAGATGAAACCTTTTCAAGTCTTGCTGGTAGTGCACCACTTTTTAATATTGCAGCAAGTTGTTTTGCTTCATCAAGTGTAAAATTACCTTTAATTAAAGCACTTCCATCTGTAATTTTTGCAGTAACAAACCCAGCAAATTGCACTCTATCATCCAAAACTATCGCAAGTCTTTTTTTCAAAGCTTGCTGGTATGCTACACCACCTTGGTTAATTAAGTCTTCTGGAACATATAATTTTTCCGTAATTCTTTTAAAAACGTCTGCATACTGCTTATCCAATTTGAATGTTACAACATAACCTGCAACATTGTTTCTATCAACTTGTGGAATTGCTTCTACTATTTTTGGAGAAACAAGTTTCAAATTGGAAATATTTGCTATTTCCTTTTTTACCAAGTACCAAGTTTTACCCTCTCTATCAAGTAGCCATTCTGCTTTTTCCCTTTTTGCTTCATTTACAAGATTTGGATCAATTTTTGGATCTGATGTTGTAGAGTCAATAACTTGACCAAACCAAAGAAGTCCTGTAGAACCTATCAACTGTTCTGCACGTGCCGTATCAGTGGCTCCAGGAATTTCTACAATTATAAATGTATTTTCCTCACGAAATGTTTGTTTTACAATCGCTTCTGTATAGTTTGCCATATCAAGTCTGTTTCTTAAAACGGTCCAAACATCTTCTGCCACTTGTGAAGGATTCTCAACCGATTTATCAATATCTACTTTATACTCGATTCTGGCTCCACCACTTATGTCAAGTCCGAGTTTTATTCTACTAAAAAGACTTGCAAGTCCCTTGTATCCTTCACTTGTTGGCCAGAGCAGCGAAAGAAAAGCAAGTGCGATAACGATTAGTGTAATAATTCCCCTAACTTTGTTATCTTTCATCTCATTACCTCCCCTGGCTTATTCTTTATTGTCTTCTTTACTAGATTTAGAATTTTCTTCTGTTTTATCTTTATTTTTCAAAACTTTTGAAATATATACTTTTGCTACTTCAAGTTCTGTAGTATTACTTGTCTTTATTTTCAAAGTATCTTTTTTTACATCGATAACTTTTCCAACAATACCACCCGAGGTTATAATTGTATCTCCTCTCTTAATTTCAGAAATCATCTTTTTAAATTCTTTTTCACGCTTTCTTTGTGGTAAAATTACCAAAAAATACATCATTACAAAAAAGATCAATAAAAGAAACAACATTTGAAATAATCCACCTGCAGCGCTTGGGGCAGCGGCTGTTGCACCACCTGTACTTGCTGATGGATCAGGTACACCTGAATAAACAATATTTGCCATAGAAACACCTCCTGTATTTTAAAAATTCATTTTTTCTGCTGATTTTACAACATGTTCCATTAATAATGCAGTAGTTATCCTACCAACACCTCCTGGAACAGGTGTAACTTTTGCAATTTCAGATACATCTTCCTTCACATCTCCTACTATTTTCCCATCAACCACATTTATTCCAACATCGATAACAATTGAATCAGATTTTACCATTTCCTTTGTTACAAGTCTTGCTTTTCCAGCAGCTGCAACAATAATATCAGCGTTTCTCGTAATTTCTGGAAGATTTCTTGTCTTTGTATGACATACAGTCACTGTTGCGCTTCTATCTCTTCTTAAAAGCATTGTTGCTAAAGGTTTTCCAACAGTTGTACTTCTTCCAATAATTACAACATTTTTACCCGTAATTTCTGTAACATTTTCTAAAATCTTTACTACCGCTTCAGCAGTACATGGAGCAAAAAACTCATTTCCATACATTAACATTCCAAGATTATACGGATGCCTTCCCTCAATATCTTTTTCAGGAGACAGATTTTCAAAAACCAACATTTCATCTAATTCAGGTAAAGGATGAGTTACAAAAATCCCATTAACACTTTTATCTTCAGATAATTTCCTCAATTTTTCTAACACTTCAATTGAATTAGAAGCCTCAAAAATTTCGTAATCTAGCCCAAACCTTTTTGCCGCTTTCTCCTGACTTTTCAAATAACTTATTGTTGAAGGATCTGGCTTATAAGTTACCGCAACCAATTTTGGTACTTTTTTTAATTTAGACATGCGGTCCATGATTAAATTTTTAATTTCAGAATATAATGGCTTAACATCAATTAACAATTTGCTCATCCCCCTTGAGTACTGTTTTAAAATTTATTTATTGGTTTAAGACCATGCTTATACAAAATACCACAGGTTTCAAACATACCATATTTTGTAAGGATCAAACTTATACCGTTTAATTCTGCTATTTTTATAGTTTCAGGCATTATCTCTCTATTTCTGACAATAATTACCGCTGGTATTCCTACAACACTTGCAGTTCTTACACATTGAGGACTTGCGAGCCCTGTTACAAGTAGTGAACCTTCCTCACCAAATGCTAACACATCACTCATTAAATCCGATGCAGCAACTTTTTCAACTTCAATATTTTCTATTCCATTATCAACAATTACTTTAGCATTTAAAAGATTTATAATCTCTTTTAATTTCATTATTCCCCCCCTTTTAGCAAATCACCTTTATACGCAAACTTTAAAAATGCTTCAAAAGTCCAAGGACATTTTTCTTTAAAAATATTTGCAATATTCAACGCATATTGCTGTATTTCCCACTGAGCATGAGAATCTGCTCTTAGATTTAAAAAGTTCATCAAGCTTCTTGCATTAACAGTCCAATAAAATTGTGTATACGAAGACATTGGAAGAACAATTCTTGCCATTTCTCTTGCTACACCCATTTCTAAAAGCTCTTTATACACTTTATATGAATTTTCTATTGAAGATTCTATTAAATCTAAAGCCTTTTGTTTTAACTGCTCGTCATCAACTCTTATAGCTTTTTGTTTATCCTCAACTACGTTTTTTCTTACATGGTCCGGGATATAAAATTCATCCTTAAGTTCTGTATACCTTAAGCTTGCTTCATTAAAAGATCCAATCCTATGCCTAAACCATTGCCTTGCTACAAAAATAGGCGCTTTTACATGAAATGTAAAAACTATATGCTCAAATGGTGTTTCATGCCCATGTTCCATAAGATAAAATATAAGATTTCTATCTTTTTCAGGTGTCTTTATACCTTTTCCATAAGAAACACGCGCAGCTTTAACAGCTGCATAATCATCTCCCATCATATCCACAAGCCTTAAAAATCCCTTATCTAGTATCTTGTATTCCAAAAAGAGGCACCTCCATTTTGCTAATTATTTTTTTATACCTTTCTTCATCTATCATACCACTTTTATACCATTCTTCAAGTTGAGTTATACTTAATAATTCCATAACAGGTTTATAAGTTAATCTATGCAATGGAGTCAACCCATGTTCTTTAATTAATTTTAAATGAAGTTGCGTTGGATAACCTTTATGCTTCTCTAACATATAACTTGAAAACTTTTTTGCATATGAAACAATTATCCTATCTCTAACAACTTTAGCTAATATTGATGCAGCAGAAATTTCCTTTACTAATGAATCGCCTTTCACAATACATTTGAAAGGAAATTTCAAATTTAAATTTTTTCCATCAACAAATGCTATATCAAAATCAATTTTTTTCTTTAATCTTTCTAAAGCTCTGTCCATTGCAATTTCTGTAGCATGCAAAATATTAAACTTATCAATCTCATCAGCAGTTGCAATAGAAATTGCAAAATAGCTTTTTTTAATTATTTCCAAAAACAACTTTTCACGTTTTCTACTAGTAAGTTTTTTAGAATCATCTAGTCCATCAATTTCTTCATTTAAAATTACTGCAGCTGCTACAACAGGGCCAAATAATGGACCTCTTCCTGCCTCATCGACACCTGCAACTATCATCATTGAATCATCCCATACACTTTATTTATATATTCAAAGAATTCTTTAGAATTATTCCCTGTTATTACAAACAACCAATTTCCTTTCCACCATGTAATAACATTAAGGTCTTCAAACTTTGTTTGCAAATACCCTCTATCAAATAAACTAAATTTAAAATAATTGATTTTCAAAACACTTCCAAATGTCTTTATCAATCTATTCCAATCATTTTTAGTAAGTTTTTCATCTTCATATTTAAATACGTAAAACATTCCATCAAAATTTTTAAATACTCCATACATTCCTCTATTTAGCTGCACACCATACAAAGAATTTATCTCTCCTGTCTCAACCAAATGATATTCAAAGCTATCTAATAAACTAATTGCACTTTTTAATGAAAAACTACCAGGCAAAGAAGGTGTTTTAATCATTAAAGTACAGCTAAATGCTATTAATAACACCAAAACTACTGCTACTAAAAGTTTTCCCATTAAACTCCCTCCCCAATAAAACCAAAGAACTCAGCTGCCTTTTCTATTATATCACGCCTCATTGCAAGGTCTGCATGATTTGCACCATAAAATATAAAATTAATATCACTATCTTGAGTTGCACTAAAAACTGGAACCATTCCGTCATTTTCTAAAAAAATTGAATCCTCAGGATAAATATTATCCACAATATACTTTAAAAAATATAGTCCTGTAAAATATATTGGATTTGATTTTAAAATATCATCAATACTCTCAACACTAACTTCTAATTTCCCAACAAAATTTACTCTTTTTACATAATCAGGAATAGGAGGAAATTTTTTACCAAAAATTAAATATTTATAATTTGGTGCTAAAATATAACCATTAAAAAAATTTGCAAGTAAAAGCGCTCTCTTTATAAGCTCTACTTTTGGTGTTGTGAAAAAATTCAAAATACTAGTCTTTAAAAATATTAATTGTGCTAGTGGACTTCCAATATGCGGTGTACCTGCAAAAATTGCCATTTTTACCTTCCTTGAAAACTCTTTATTTTGAAGAGCATATCTTAGTAAAATCCCACCCATGCTGTGTGCATAAACATAAATTTCTTTAAAAGAATCTGTCAATTCAATCAGCTTTTTAGCACAATATTGTAAATCTACCGAAAGTGATGGATAAAGAAAAAAATATATACCAACATCATCTGGCATTATTTCTTTAAAAGTATCAATCATGTTTTTTTTATAAAACCCCAACTTCTCATCTACCTCTTTGGGAGCTATCCCATGTATCAAAATCAGCTTTTTTCTACCTTCTCTAACGGTAATCAATTCAGGTTCAAATGGAAAATAATCTTTAACTTCCACCTCATCATATTCAAAAAACGGTTTAATTTTTATGCCTAAACTTCTAAAAACCACAACACCGCTTAATTTATAACTATATAACGGAATAGATAAGAGCACCGTTGAAAGCTCTAGTAAAAATAAGACTAATAATAATCTTTTCAATCAACAACCTCCTCAAAATATTTAGCAATTTTTTCAAATGTTTCAACTATATCATCATATATGATAATGTCTGCATAATCATCTAACGGTGTCTTACCTTTATTTATTATCACTAAAGTCTTATTTTGTTTTTTAGCATAAATTGGCAAATACGCAGCAGGATAAACTTGAAGTGAGCTTCCAACTACAATTAAAGTGCTTGAATTATCTATCAAAGCGTAAGATTCTTCTAAATATCTTACACTTTCTGAAAAAAATACAATATCTGGCCTTATTAATCCACCACACTCACAAATATAACCATCAAAAATATTTTTTGATTGTTTTCCACACCTTGTACAGTAAAATCTTGTAGCATTTCCATGTAGTTCCAATACATTTTTTGAGCCTGCTTTGTAATGAAGATTATCAATATTTTGAGTTATAACACCATTTATATAACCATTTTTTTCAAGATTTGCAAGAAACATATGAGCAAAATTTGGCTTTGCATCATACATTTTTGGAAATTCTTTGCATACAAAATCGTAAAAAGCAGAAGGATTTTCAAAGAAAAATTGAAGATCAAAAATTTTCTCTCCATATTTTTGATACAGTCCATCTTTACTTCTAAAATCTGGTATTCCACTCTTTGTGCTTATACCAGCTCCTGTCAAAACTACAATATTACCATTTTTTATTATCCTTATTAATTCTTTTAACATAATAAAAACTCCCCACTAAAAAAATAAATATATATATTGAAAATTTTCTAAAAAATACCGCAAAAAGGACTGAGGATAACAATATAATAACTTTTAAAAGATTCCACTTTTGAATTTTCATTATAGAATATAAAACACCAAGAACCAGACCTATTATAGAAGCATAAACTCCCTCAAAAAAACCATGTAATTGGGCTGAATATTTTCCAATTATACTTCCTGCTAATATAATTATTGACACAGGAGGGATCAACACACCTAAAACAGAAAGCAATATCCCACTAAATCCAATTACTTGCTCGCCTATTAATATAGCTAAATTTATAGCTATTGGCCCTGGCATTGATTGTGCAAAAGATAAAATTTCTGCAAATTTTTCCTCATCGATATACTTGGAAAATTTTCTTTTTAAAACTGGAACCATAGCATAACCACCTCCCAAAGTAAAAAGGGAGGTTATAAAGAATTTTCCAAACAATTCAAAACTTTTTTTAAAACAATTCTTCTTCATTTTCTTGTTCTAACCTCTCTAAAAACTCCATATATTTTTTATCTATTTCCTCTTTCTCCTTTTTAAAATTTATAAGCTTTTTTCTTGCAACTGCAAGTAAATCAACTGCTTTTCCATACAACTTTATTGCAACTTCAATATCAACATCATTTTTATGAAAATAATTCTTTACAATCTCTATTTTTTCAACTAATTCATTAAAATCCAATTTTTCCATATCTTCAACTTCTAAAGAGAGTATGTCCTCCATAAAGCTCCTCCTTTTTTACTTTTTTCTCTGCTACAACCTTAGTTTTTACTTTTCCGTCCTTCAAATATAAATCCAACTTATCACCTATTTTCATCTGTCTAATGCTTTTTACAAAATGTCCACTTTTCATAACCAATGCCCCACCAAATAAAAGTGGTGCAAATTCTTCTCGTTTTAAAAGCTCCTGAAATGTTTCATTAAGCATTGTCTCTTTATTTGAAAGTAAAATTGATATATCTTTTTCAAGTATTTTTTCAAAATTTTCAACACTGTCCTTTTTGGATTTCAACTTATTTTCAAGAGAATTAGACATAAACCTTAAAAAATCTTCAGATAGTCTCTGAGATGAATCATTTATTTTGTAACTAACAAAATTTTCAATCTTTTCATAAGTTTCATCCAGATCTTTTACTATCTTTATAAAATCGCTTCCTATAACTTTCTTCATATAATCTATCAGACCCAATTCTACCGTTCTCTCATAGATTTTAAAAACATTAGAAAGTAAAATCCTTAAGTCATTATAACTATCATCCAATTTTTTCACATTATCTTCTATTTGCTTTGATATAGCTCTTGCAACTTCTGTCGGAGTAGCAAATCTCTTCCAGGCAACATAATCTGGAATTGTAAAATCTCTTTCATGACCTATGCCCGATAAAATTGGACAATACTCATTAAACTTTGCAATTTCTATTCCAAGTGACAAATCATCAAAATACATCAGATCGCTTCTTGCACCACCGCCACGAGCAATAACAACAACATCATAGTCTATATTCGATTTTCTTATACGATTAAGCGCTAAAATAATACCAGATGCAGTCTGTGCCCCTTGCATAGGTGATTCATAAAGGTGAACAATAGGGCGGTACAAATAATGAACTGTCAAGTTTTTTAAAAAATCTTCGTAACCCGCTGCACTTTTAGATGTTATAATAGCAATCTTTTTTATTGGTGGCAATTCAGAAAGATCATGCTTTTCTTTCATTAATAAATTTCTAACCTCAAGCTCTTTCAATATTTCTTTTCTTCTTTTTTCAATCTCAGATTCTCCCATCGGAGCTATTGTATCTGCATAGAAGGTAAAACTCATTCTATCTCTGAAAAAAGAAAGTCTCCCTTGAAAAATCCATTTTTTCCCAACAAGTTCCTTAACATTAGAAACTTTTATAACTTCCAAAATTTTTGGTGCAAGATATCTAGGTACATACACAGTAATTTCAATATTTCTTGTTCCATTCTTTGCAGTATAAGGTTGTGAAACATCAATATACAAACCTGTAGAATGGTTATTGGCTCTAACAACATCTGCATAAAACCTAAAGGTCTCACTTGTAAGACCCGTCAATTCTATTTTTTTTGTAACATATTCATTTAATTCTATTAGATCTTTAAATTCCTTTACCCCAGCCATTATTCCCACTCTTTTCCATAATAAACATCTACTTTTAAAGGAACGTCTAGCTTAACTGCATTTTCCATCTCATCTCTTACTAAATCTTTTACAATCTCCAGTTCATTATCGGGCACTTCAAAAACTAACTCGTCATGAACCTGCAATATCATTTTTGAACGTAGATTTTCCTTCTTCAATCTATTATGAATATTAATCATAGCTATCTTTATTATATCAGCTGCTGTTCCTTGAATTGGAGTGTTTACAGCTATTCTTTCTCCTTCTTGAACTCTATTACCATTTTTCGATCTTAACTGTGGAATATATCTGCGCCTTCCAAAAAGCGTTGTAACATAACCTTTTTTCCTTGCTTCATCTTTCATCCTTTTTAAATATTCAAAAACTCCTTTATAGTATCTAAAATAGTTATCTATTATTTTTTTAGTCTCTGAAACACTAAGACCAATTCTCTTTGAAAGACCATAAGGTGAAACTCCATAAATAATTGCAAAATTTACCATCTTTCCAACTCTTCTCATTTGTTCACTAACAAACATCTCTGAAACACCAAAAATTTTGGCAGCAGTAATTGTATGAATATCTAAATCTTCTTTAAATGCTTTAAGTAGATTTTCATCTTTACTTACATGCGCTAAAACCCTTAGTTCTATCTGAGAATAGTCAGCACCTAAAATCCACCAATCTTGTCTTTGAGGTCTTACTGCTTTTCTTATTTCTTTTCCTTCTTCGCTTCTTGTTGGAAGATTTTGCAAATTTGGATTTGAACTACTTAATCTTCCAGTAGAAGTTCCTGTTTGATGAAAAGTAGTATGGACCCTGTTTGTTTTTCGATTAATAGATAACGGTATTGAATCAATATATGTACTTTTTAATTTTTGATACTTTCGATACTCCAGCAACAATTTTGCAATTTCATGTTCTTTTGAAAGTTCTTCTAAAACTTCCGCATTAGTTGAAAACTTACCAGTCGCTGTTTTTTTGTAAGGAGCAATATTTAATTTTTCAAATAGTATATATGCTACTTGAGTTGAAGAGTTTAAATTGAAAGTTTCACCAGCTATCTCAAAAACTTTTTCCTTAATTCCATCCATTTTTTCTTGATATTTTTTTGATAATTCTTTTAAATATTCCTCATCAAAATACACTCCATTTAGTTCCATTTCTGAAAGAACATCAATTAAGGGCATCTCAATTTCGTAAAACAACTTTTCCATCTCATTTTCATATATCTTCCTACCAAGCTTTCTAAATATTCTGTATGTCACATCGGCATCTTCACAGGAATACTCAACGGCTCTTTCTAGTGGAACATACGAAAAGTCATTTCCAAACAATGGTACATTTTCATTTACTAATTCATCAAACGAGATCATTTTATAACCTAAATATTTTAAGGATAGCTCTTCAAGATTAAAACGTTTTTCATCTGGATTTAAAAGATAGGCTGCAATCATCGTATCAAAATGCGGAACATTTGGAGAAAAACCCATGCTTTTAAAAATCTCATAGTCAAATTTTAAATTCTGACCAACGATATTATAATCCTTCTCTTGCAAAATTTGTTTTAGAAATTTATCTATTAAACTTTTGGAAATATTCTTAGCTCCAAAATGAGACACCGGAATATAATACGCCTTCCCTTCCATTGTGGAAATAGAGATCCCAACCAGTTTAGCTTCAAATGGATCAAGTGAAGTTGTTTCCGTATCAATTGAAAAAGTTTTGTATTTTTCTATCTCTTCTGCAAGTTTTTTCAATTTATCTTCATTATCTACCAGTATATATTCCTTTTCTAATTTTTCTTGTAAATTTAACTCCTTAATTATAGATGAAAATTCGTACTTTTTTAATACCTTTAAAAGCTTATCTGGATTATACCCTCTATAAATTATTTCATCTTTTTCCACATCCATTGGTACATCATATATCAACTCCACAAGTTCTATACTTTTTTGCAAATCTTCCTTTGAATCTTCCAAAAGCCTTCTTAATTTTTCCGTCAAAAGGTTAATATTTTTTAATACATTTTCCAAGCTATTATATTTTTTCAAAAGCGAAACAGCTGTTTTCTTTCCTATTCCTTTAACTCCTGGGATATTATCAATCTGATCACCGACAAGAGATAAATAATCTTTGAATTGTTCTGGGTAGATTCCATATTTTTCAATCACTTTATTTCTATCGTACAATACCAAATCTGTTATTCCTCTTTCTACTCTCCAAACAAAAACCTTATCAGAAACAAGTTGTAAAAGATCTTTATCTCCAGTTATTATGTTTACCTTTTCAAAATCACTTTCAAATTTTTTAGAAAGCGTAGCAATAATGTCATCAGCTTCAAAGCCTTCTATTTTTAAAACTTTTATTCCAAGAGCATCAACAAGTTCTTCTACATATGGAATTTGCTCTAAAAGTAAATCAGGCGTTGATGGCCTATTTGCTTTATATGTTTCAAGAATATCCTTTCTTTTTTTGCTACCACCTTTTGAATCTAAAACAAAAACACAAGCATCTTTTCCAATACTGATATGTTCTTTTAAAAATTTTATAAGCATTTTAGTAAGTCCGTATACAGCATTAGTGTGTAAACCAGACGAAGTTTGAAGAGATTGATCTATAGCATAAAATGCTCTGTATACTAATCCAGTTCCATCAAATAGAAACATCTTTCCCATTTTTTTGCATCTCCCTGATATCCTCAAGCAATTTAACAGCACGTCTTAAATGAGGAATTACTATTGAACCTCCAACTATCAATGCCACATCAAAAGTTTCAAAAAATTCTTCATCACTAACTCCAAGTTGTGCACACCTTATCATATGATAAGTAATACAATCATCACACCTTAAAACCATTGAAGCAACAAGTCCCATTAATTCCTTTGTTTTCTCATCTAATGCACCCTTTTTGTAAACATTTCCATCTAAGTTAAAAAACCTCTTAGTATTTAAAGTCCCTTCTTCAAGAATTCTTTCATTCATTTTTTCTCTAAATTTTTTGAATTCTTCAAGATTCATACTTTCACCCCTTCAATTCATATGTAAAAATTACTTCATCTCCATCTTGCAACGGTTCTGTAAAGAATGCAGTTTGACCATTTTTTAAAAGTTGATACGACTTTATTTTCTTTAAATCAACATCAAGATATGCAAATATATCAGCTACTATTATTGAACTATCTTCAGGGGTTGTTGAATATATCTTATCACCATTTTTTATCTCATACTCTTTACTAACAATTACTCCATTTACCTCATAAAGCAGCGAATCTTTTTCAAGGATAACCTCTTTACCATTCAAATTTATTTTTACCCTTTTTATTTCTCCTTGTGTTATATCAGCAATTTTCAAAGGTTTTTTTTCTAATACAACCCTCAATTTCTCACCAGGATTAACTTGATTTTTATCTGAAAGCTGCAAATCACCCTTGTATATTTTCACAATTCCTTGCTTTCTTTCAAAATATACATCATTAAAGAAAAACTCTACATTTGCAAGATTTTTCTCCAAATTTTCCCTTATGGTTCCAACAAACACTGGATCATAATTTATAATATCCCCATCATTCAATTCAACATTTTCATTTACTATATTGCCGTTTAAATTTACTGGTGGATAATAATACTCAATTTTACTTCCAAAATCTAGTTCAATTGGTGGTACAACGTCATACAACCTATATTTTTTTCCAGAATTTTGAGAAGGTTTACCAACAAAAATTCTATCACCGTGTTTTACTTTATCTCTTAAACTTGCTTTTTTGCCATTTATAAATATCGGTGCTGGTTTTGGAAGCTCTCCTTTTAATATTTTCATTTTCCCATTTACCTCAAGCACAATTGACTCCGATGGCTTACCAATTAGTTCTGAAAGAGAATATCCACATTGTAACAAAACGTCACTTAATGTATGGCCACCAGAAAATCCAACAAGTTGAATTGGTTCATCATTAACAAAAACTTGTTCAAAAATCGTCCCACTTCTTGTAAGCGCGGTATATGCAATACCTAAAGGTGTAACAAATTCACTTCCCTCAATTATCCCTGTGTTATCAATAATATTTAAATTCTTTGCATTTTTTAAAGATATGTTATCGAGTTCTATTCCCAATTTTTCTGACAAAGATTCTACAAAACCTGGTACCTTTGCGCCACCTCCAACTACCATTACAACTTGAGGAGCTTGACCATTTAACCTTAAAATTTCTTCTGCAACTTTATCAGTAATATTTTGAACTACCGGAGAAACTAATTTTTTCAGTTCATCTCTTGTTATTTCTTTTTCTTTATCTAAAATATTTCTATATAATTTCTTATCGTCATTACTACTACTTGAAAGCCACCTCTTTAATTCTTCTGCTGTTGAAAAATCAACAAGCAAAGTCTTAGTAATTGCCTCTGTAATTTCATCACCTGCAAGTGGAACCATACCATATGCGACAATTGTCCCCTCTTTGGATATTGCAATATCACTAGTTCCTGCTCCAACATCAACAAGCGCAATGTTTAAAATCCTTAAATCTTCAGGAACTGTAACATTTATAGCAGCAATAGGTTCCAATGTCATGTGAGTCATTACAAGATCTACTTTTCTTAAAACTGAAATCATTGCATCAACAACTTGAATCGGTAAAAATGCTGTTACTACCTGTAAACTTGCCTTTTTACCACGCAACCCCCTTATGTTCTTAAGCCAATTTCCATCCAATTCATACCTTATAACAGAATATCCTACACAGTACATATTTTCCGACTGGATATTTTGAACTGCATTATCCACCGCAGATAATTCTAACCTTGTTACAACTTCATCATTTATTTCGTTAACTTGAGATATATCTTCTTCATACTCTCCTATTGCAGTTTGAAGAAATCTTCCTGCAAGCGCAACTGCTACTTTTTCCAATTTTACATCATTTCTTTTCTCAAGTTCTTCTTTTACTTTTTTTACAACTCTTGCAACTTTATCTACATCATGAATTTGACCATCGAGCATAGCTCTATGTTCATGCTCTTTTATAACCACATCATGAATTACTATTTTTTCATCTTCCAAAGTTGCTAAAATTCCAGCGATTTTTCTCGTTCCTACATCCAAAGCAAAAATCAAGCTTACTACACCTCCACAACAGTTACACCTACTCCACCTTCACTTGGCCTACCAAAGCGGTAACTTTTCACCCTTTTATCATTTCTAAGAAAATTCCAGATATTTGACGCAAGACTTCCTGTTCCTTTTCCATGGATAATATATCCACTTGAAAAGTCTGATAAAACAAGATCGTCTATAAATTTATCAATTACTTCTAACGCCTCTTCAACTGTCATTCCACGCAAATCAATTTCATTACTTTTCAAAGGACTAAATGATACCAAATGAATTGATTCACTAACTTCATTAGTTTGTTTATTATCTTGAACGTCTACCTGTACAAGTTTATTCTTTTTAACTTCTATCTTTAATCCATTAAAATCAACCAAGAATTTATTTTCTCCTCTTTTTTCTATAACTTTTCCAACCGTTGTTCCGTCTTTTAATCTTACATACTTTCCAACATCAATTTCTCCTTCAACTTCAGGATATTTCATCGTTTCAATTTTGCTATCAATTTCTTGTATAGTATTTTCTTTCTCTTCTATATTTTTAAGTCTCTTCTTTATTAAACTTTCATTTTTAGTTTTAGCGGAAAACAGTGCATTTTGAAGTTCCTTTTTTGCATTTCTAAATTCTTTATACATTTCTCTAAGTTCTTTATCTAATTCCTCTATTTTTTTCATCTTTAAAACATTGTATTTTCTCTCATATTCTTTCCTCAATCGTTCATATTCATCTAACGTCTTTTCAAGTTCGAATTTTTTGCTCTCAAGTTCGCTTACTTTTGAATTTAACCCTTTGATCAAGTTTTCAATCTTTAAATGATCTTTTGAAATATGCTTCTTTGCTTGCTCAATAATCTCTTTAGGAAGGCCCAACCTTTCAGATATTTCAAATGCATGTGAAGCTCCCGGAGTGTTTAATAATAGCCTATAAGTTGGTCTTAATGTCTCAAGATCAAATTCCATCGATGCTGTAATAATATCATCTCTTTCCATAGCAAAAAGTTTAACGTTGGTAAGGTGAGTTGTAATAACAAATCTTATATTTTTCTCAATCAAATATTCAATTATTGAAATAGCAAGTGCACTACCTTCAAACGGATCAGTTCCAGAACCAAGCTCATCTATAATTACCAAAGAATTTTCATCAGCATTTTTTATCGCATCAATAATCCTTACCATATGAGACGAAAAAGTACTTAAATTTTCAACTACGTCTTGAGAATCACCAATATCCAAATACAATTTAAAATCAGGAATTCTTGTACCGTGATCTGCCAAAATAGGCATCGCATGTTGTGCCATAAAGATAAAAAGAGCTATGGTTTTTAATGTAACTGTTTTTCCACCAGTATTTGGTCCAGTAATTATTAACCCCTTTTTGTCCACTGGTAAATCAATTGAAATGGGAACAACTTTATCCTTTGGAATTAAAGGATGTCTTGCATTAACAAGTTTTAAATACTGTCCATCAGGTTTTACAACTATGGCTTTATTTTCATATGCATATTTTGCTCTTGCATACAACGAATCAAAAAATCCAACAATTTCAATATCATTCATTAAGTTACCATATCTATCATGAATTTTACTTGTTATTCCCCTTAAAATCTTATCTATTTCAATTTTTTCCTCACTAAGTAAAATTTCATATTTATCATTAAGAGTAATAAACTCCTTTGGTTCAAAAAATAAAGTTGCACCTGTATTAGAACTTCCGTGTACAATACCTTCTAAATTCCCACGAGCACCGGATCTTATTAAAAATACATATCTACCATTTCTCTTTGTATACAATTGCTCTTGCAAATACTTGCTATTTTTCGAAATAAACTTTTCAATTCTTTGCTTTATTTCTAATTGATGCCTTTTTATTTCCTTTCTAATCACAGACAAATTTTTTGAAGCATTATCTTTTACATTTCCATCAGAATCAAAAATTCTGTCAATTTCCTCAATAATTGAAGAATAATTTCCCAATTTGGATAGATAATACGAAAGTTTATACCTTGAACTAGG
This sequence comes from Thermosipho africanus Ob7, assembly GCF_003351105.1. NCBI lineage: Bacteria > Thermotogati > Thermotogota > Thermotogae > Thermotogales > Fervidobacteriaceae > Thermosipho > Thermosipho africanus. The sequence continues at coordinate 352,012 of NZ_NKRG01000001.1, read as the reverse complement.
TACTACTTTTTTTGCATCCTCAACAAACACTAAAAAATCTTTTATCTTAAATATCTCTTCCGGTAGTAAAACTGAATAACTTTTTGTTTTTTCAAGTATCTGTCTTATATCAACAAGCCTATGAAATACAGGTAACCCAAGGGTTACCTGTATTTCATATATTTCATTTAAGTATTCATACTCATCATCTTTGGGCTTATTTTCAACCAATCTTTTTAAATACTCTTGACCGTATGGAGAAAAAGTATATTTCAAAAAATCCTGAAAAACTCTGTCAAAATCAATATATTGTTTCATTGCACTCCCCTTTAAAATGCTATATTTAAAGCAACGTCAAAATCAATAGAATTCATAGGTTCTATATCACTAACAACTTTTTTTCCAGTTTCTGTTTTTGCACCCATGAAAAATTGAATGTTATAATAAACTCTTCCACTAAATGTAACATCTTTACTAAAAATAAAATCTGCTCGTAATCCCGGTTTTAGAGTAAACGAGTTCACAATTATTTTGTTATAATGTGAAAAACTTACGCTTCCAAAATCAGATAAATTGCTGCTTGAACCTGCTTCTTTTTGAAAAATTTCCTTCTTATAGAAAACTTCACCTTGAAATCCTAATTGAAGTTTTTCACCTTCATTAAATAACGTTACTCCAAAAACTTTTACTGCAAAATCAAACGAAGCTCCTCTGACTATATATTCGTTGTCAAAATCCAAATTTGAATATATTCCAAAACCATATGAGACAGGTGAATTATGCTGAGAATCAATATTTTTTTGGTATCCATAATATAAAATCAGATTGTCAATAAACTCAGGTTTTGGCAAGATATCATTTTTTAAATCTACAGGATTATTTATTCTAATTCCAAATGTTCTTTCCTGATACCTTGTAAATGAAAAAGAAACAAGTGAAATTACAATTAATGCTATTATCATTACTTTTTTCATTATCTCACCTCCGAAAATAATTATATCATAACTTACGTCAATACTATATACAAAAGAGCACTAACTCCAGCTGCAAATGGTACTGTAACAAACCAGGAAATAATTATGTTCTTTAAAATTCCAACATTTACAACTTCTATTCCTCTTGCAAAACCTACACCAGATACTGCACCTACCACTGTATGTGTAGTTGAAATAGGCATTCCCATAGTAGAAGCTATAAGAACCGTGGTTGCAGTTGAAAAATCAATTGAAAAACCTCTAGTGTTATTAAGTTCAGTAATATCTTGACCAACTGTTTTCATAACCCTGTAACCCAAAATTGCAACACCAAAAGATATACCAATACCACCCAAAGCTAAAATATATTTCGGTATTTCTATTGCCCCTTTTACACTACCAGTAGTTATTATAATGTACATTAAAGCAAGTGGACCTACCGCATTTGCTACATCGTTTGCTCCATGAGAAAAACTGACATAGCATGAAGTTACAACCTGTGCTTTCTTGAAAATTTTCTCAACTATATCATATTCATTATCTCCAACTTTTGCTTTTCTCAAATACAAAAATGAAATAAGAAAAACTATAAATCCAATAATAATTCCTGCGTAATTTCCTAATAATATATCCTTCTTCATTGTTTTTACAACAAAAAGTACTGCAATTGTATAAAATGCAATACCTAATAAAATTGGAGCAACATATTTTGCAGCTTTAGCTGGATGTTTTCTATGTAAAATTGAAAAGGAAATAAATTTAAAGATTACAAAAGCCATTGCTCCACCAATGAGTGGTGAAGTAATCCAGGTAATAACAATTTTTAATAAGGTCATCCAATTTACAATTTGAAGTCCACCAGCAGCAAGTCCAAAACCAATCATTCCTCCTACTATCGAATGAGTTGTCGAAACTGGCATTCCCCAAAAAGTTGCTAATAATATCCATATGGTTGATGCAATTAATGCTGAAAATGCACCAATCAATATATTATTTGGATCAGATATCATATTTAAATCAACTATGCCTTTTGCAATTGTTTTGGTAACGTGTGCTCCAAAAAGAATCGCTCCTAAAAATTCTAAAATAGAAGCTATTAAAACCGCTTGTTTAGGTGTAATTGCTTTTGCACCAACAGCTGTTGCCATACTATTTGCAACATCATTTGCTCCTATAGCAAATGCCATACCAAAGCCTACCAAAAATGCTCCTACAATCAGTAGCACTTTATCGCCTCCTTATCTAATAATCATTCTAATTCTTTCAACAACATTTTCAGCTCTATCAGCTATTTTCATCATTAAAACTACAATACTGTTTAAAAACAAAATATCAACAGGATTCATCTTATTTTTGTATGAATATAGTGTTTTTCCAATTTCTATTCCCAATGAATCTGTTTTCGATTCATCCTTTTCTACATCAAAAGTTAAATTATCTTCTTTATTAATCTCATTTGGAGAAAAGTCAGATTCTACAACAGTCCTAAGTTCATCTACGGAAACTTTCATAAATTTTATAACATCTGCAACATAGTCACCCATAAGTTTTATTTTTTCAATTACTTCTTCTGGACATTCATCAACTTTATTCATAGTAAGTATCTTTACAAAATCATCAACGGCATCTATAATCGAATCTTGGTTATGTATAATCTCAAGTGCATCTATTCTATCAAAGTAGCTCCATCTAAGTTTGGTATAAATCTCTCTCAACCTCGTTTTAATCTCATCAGCACTAGACTCAAATTTATCAATTTCCTTAGAGTATTGCATTATATCTTTTCCATTAAAATAGTCGTCTAAAATCTGTGGTACGATAGTACCTGCTTTCATACAATACTCTGCGTGTTCACTGAGTAATTTCGTTGGTGATACTTCCGGAAATAACCTATCAATAAACCTCTTCATCTTATCCCTCCTTTTAAAGTTTATTAAATTCTTTCACTAGTTGAAATTTTCGTTATAAAGACACTTCCCAACAAAAGTGGTATATAAAATGTAACAACCCGATACACCGTAATTATTCTTATAGAAACATCCGGCCCCAAAATTTGAGAAAATACTATCTGATAAGTCCCTTCAATTCCTCCACTTGAACCTGGTGTTGGAATGTAATAAGCAACAGAATTTAAAAGTGAAATTATACCTAATAAATATAAGTATTCTATACCTGAAAATTTATCAACAAAAATATAGAAAATATAGGTATAAAGCAAAATTGTAACAAAGTACAATATTATATCCAAAATTAATACCCATGGATTTTTTATCCATAAAATTTTTATACTTTCATGTAATGAATCGATCCATTCTATTATTTTTTCTCTCTCTAGCTTTTCTCTAGAAAATTTTCCAAAAAAAGATAATATTTTTTCTAAAAATTTCTTGTTTATAAATCCAATTAAAATAAGAAGAGAAATTGAAAAACTAACTATAAAACCCGTTAAAATTAATGACAATCCAAAACTTTTAGGATAAGCCGATAAAATAGGTCTTATAGATAAAATATCAATAATCAAAACTACAAAAGACATCTCTAAGGTTCTTGAAATTACAATATTTGTTGCATCTTCTGTTTTTACACCTATCTTTGAAAGATGGTATATCTGATAAGGTTGGCCGCCTATAGACATTGGAGTGATATAAGAAATGAATTTACCGAAAAATATATTTTTGAAGGTCTCTTTGAAAGGAAGGTTATATTTAAAAAACTTTAATAACATTGAGAGTCTCATAGTATCTATCAAATAAATTATTACAAGTATTAATAAGCTAATCAAGAATTCTATAGTAAGTAAATCTCTTAAAAACGAAACTTGCGTTGAATAAAAAAATTGAAACAGAATAATCATCGAAAAACTAATTATCAATGAAATAAAAACTTTTTTAAAAATTGATTTTTTGCTTCTATTAGCCTCCGACAATTTCATCAACTCCCATTAGATGCAAATCTTCTACTGTAGTTATTTTTATATTCTTTTTATTACCTTCCGTTATAGAAACTTTATAACCTGAAGCAAGTACAACTGAACCATCATCAGTAAAGTTATCCAATCTGTTTGAAAATTTTAAAAATGAATCTTTTAAAACTTTATATTTAAATGTTTGCGGTGTTTGGATTATAAATATATTCTCTCTTTTTGGAACAGACAAAATAAAGTCATTTTCAACTACCGCTATAGTATTTTCAGAAGAAATTGCTGTAACTGTTGCTCCAAACAGTTTTGCATTTTCAATGTTTTTTTCAATTATATCTTTATTAACAAATGGCCTTGCCCCATCGTGAATCAAAACAATATCATCTAAATCAATTTTATTTTCTAAAAATTTTATAGCATTAAAGGTGGAATGCTCTCTAGTTTTTCCACCTTCAATAACGTATATCTTTTTTTCAAACTTTTTTAAAATTTCTATGCTTTTATTGATATAATCCTTATTTGACACTACTACTAAAAATTCAAAGCAATCTAATAAAAACTTTTCAACTGTATGCTCCATCAATGTCTTACCATTAAATTTCAAAAACTGTTTTGGAAAATCTTTAGAAAATCTTGTTCCTTTTCCACCAAATAGAATTACACCAACTATCACATTTATCACCTTTTTTTAGAGTTTTCAATACCATAAAGTTTTATTTTGTGAGAAAGGGTTTTATAATTTATTTTGAGCATTTTTGCTGCTTCAAATCTCGAGTTAGATTTTTTTAAAGCAAGCATTATATATCTCTTTTCAACGTGTTTTACAAGTTTACTAGTAAAATTTACAAGATCTATACCTTCAAAATTACTGGCTTTAAATCTAGGTATTTCAATTCTTCCAGTTGCCGCATAATTACTAGCAACCTTAACCAATTCTTTTGTATTACCAGGCCAGTTATACTCCTTTAACAGCTCATATTCATTGTTATCAGGTATCTTTTTATCCAAATTCTTATGTTTTAGGTACAAAGACGAAAGAACAATATCAAAAATATATGGAATATCTTCTTTTCTATCCCTTAGGGGTGGAATTTTAACTCCTTTTTTCTTAGAAAATTTCACTTTTGTATGAGGTAATCTACTTTCAAAAAATGTTCTGTATTCATTTACATACATTCCATCTTCATATAATAACACTAATTCATTCTTTTCTTTAAAATCTAATATAACTTTTTGCAAAAACTCTCTTATTATAGGACCTTGGAGTTCTGGGAAAGAATACAACATATCATACTCTTCTTTTAGCCTTCTATGTTCTTCTTTAACTTCAAAGAGCTTAACGGCAAGCTCCAATTCCCTTAAGGAATATACCAAAATTTTTCCCGGGACAGTCTTTTCTTCCGTTAAATAAACTATGTCCCAATAATCTTCTCTAATTTTTTCTTCTAAATTTGAATTATAAATGTCAAAAACAACTTCTCTATGTTCATATAAAAACTCCCTCAGGCTCTCAACAAGAACCTGAGGGATTAGAATCTTAATCAAAGACTCACCCCTTATTGTATAATTATTATTATACCCTCAGGTTTCCCCCACCTTTCTATTGTATTTTAACATATTCAACGAAAATATTAAATACCATAAAATTACTTGCTAATTGCTGCAGCAATAGCTATTGAATTTCTTTTTGATTCGCTTGTATCGGCCCTTGAAACAATAATTATTGGAACTTTTGCCCCCATAATTATTCCAGCAATCTTACCGTTTGCAAGGTAAACTGCTGACTTTCCAAGGAAGTTTCCACTATGAATATCTGGAACAACTAAGATATCTGCTTTACCAGCAACCGGGCCTGAAACCTTTTTTACTTTCGCAGCAAACTCACTCAATGCGTTATCTAAACCAAGTGGTCCATCAATTTTACATCCTTTTATCTGTCCCCTATCAGCCATTTTTGTTAATATTGCAGCTTCCATTGTCTCAGGCATATCTGGATTTACTACTTCAACTGCTGCTATTAAACCTACTTTTGGTTCTTCATATCCTAAACTATGCGCTAGAGAAACTGCATTTTTTATAATTTGAACTTTTTGCTCCAACGTTGGTTTAATAACCATTCCACCATCTGTTACAAAAACTATCCTATCCATTCCAGGTGTTTCTAAAAGTGCAACGTGAGAAAGTAATCCTTCACCACGAAGCCCCCATTCCTTATTCAAAGCAGCTTTCAAAAGTGTAGCAGTTTTTACTAATCCTTTCATCAACACATTTGCTTGACCTGAAGATACCAACTTAACAGCCTTTTCTGAAGCTTCTGCTTCACTTTCAGCATTTACAATTGGAAGTTCCATTTCTAATCCCTCAAGATTTTTTCTAATAATTTCCTCTTTTCCAACCAATATAGCTTTTATGCCTAGATCCAAAACATCTTTAATCGCCTTTAATGATTCAACATCTTCAGCCCCTGCCAATGCAATAACAGCCTCTTTTGTCTTCGCTTTTTCTATTACCTCATCAAAACTTCTTAACATCCACTCACCTCCCAATGTATTTTACAACTGAACACATAAATGCCATACTTAAAATTGCATCAAATATTACTTGATAGTCTTCATGAACTAACTTTACACTTCTTCCATTAACTCTCTCAACAAGCGGTAACATCTCAACCAAATCCGCTCTTGCAGTGTCAGTAAATTCAACAACTAACTCAACTGGTGTGTCAAATTTATAAACCTTGAATTTTTCTCTTGGGACTTGTAACATCCTCCTAGTTGTTTCTTCTATTTCTTTTAAAACCTTCTTCATAGATTTATGCTTTGCTGAAAATCTTCCTAAAGATTCTTTAGTTTCTACAAAAAAAACATCATCAAAAACTTGCCCTTTTAGTTTATCATCACCAACTATCATTGCAACTGGAACATTGTAAAGTCCAGCATAAGCTGCATTGATGAGAGCCTCATTCATTTTTTGACCATTTATCCATATATTATATATAGATGAGGAAGAATAAGAATGATCCATAACCGCATATCTTGTTCCAACACCAGCATGATATCCAAAAAATACTACCCTATCAAATGATTCATCAAGACCACTCATCATATAATTTTTCCTTAGTCCACCAGAAATTAATTCCACATTTTCAAATTCTTTTGTAATTTCCCACAATATATTATCTCCCATAGCATGCGAATCAACTAATAAAACATAATTCCCATCAGTTGCCCTTAAAAAAGCCTTCAATTGTTCCATCAAATAATTTTGTTTGAATTTAACGCCATATTCAACATCGGACCATTGAGTAACACCACCCAATCCCTCAAAATCAATAGAAACATATATTTTCATACTCCCCCTCCTTTATGTTACAAAAATATTTTAACTCAAGTTCCTATAAAACCTAAGCTTTGCATTTCTTTGCAAAATCAAGAATTTTAAAAACTGCCTTAAATACTTTATTCTCATCATATTTAATCTAAAAATATAGAAAACTTGAATACCTGTTTCAAATTATTGGGAAATTATTTAGAACATTGACACATTTATTCCTTGAAATTTTACATACACCTGTGAGATAATATTTGATGCCCCACCAGAAAAATATTTTCCTGAGGTGTTTCCTATGAAAGATAAAATACTTTCAGCACTAAAAGAAAAAATCAGCCGCCAAAACTGGGAAAGTTGGTTCTTAGATTTTAACGTTAAAAAAATTGAAGATAAACATGTTGTTTTTGAAGTCGGTAATATTTTTATAAAAGACCGACTTGAGCAAAAATTCAGCAAAATTATTTCAAAAGTAGTTAAAGAATCTCTTGGAAAAGATGCTACTTTTGAAATAGTTTATAAAGAAATTGATATTACTCAAAAAAATGAAGAAAAAGGTCCTTTAGTTAGAAAAAGGCCTTTACTTATAACTCCACTAAATCCGAAATATACTTTCGAAAATTTTGTAGTGGGAAACTTTAATAGATTTGCATATAACGTTTTTCTTGAAGCCAGTAAAAAACCAGGTTATTACAATCCTATATTTTTGTACAGTGGTGTGGGACTTGGAAAAACACATCTTGCTCAAGCTCTTGGAAATTATCTTTTGGAAAATGATCCTGATCTTAAAGTTGCATACCTAACCAGTGAAGATTTTATGAATGAAATGTTTTACGCAATTAAAAATGGAACTACAGAAGAATTTAGAGAAAAATATAGAAAAAAAGCAGATATATTGATAATTGACGACATTCAATTCTTGATCGGTATAAAATCAGCACAAGTTGAACTTTTTCATACATTTAATGCAATACATGAGGCCGGAAAACAAATTATTATATGTTCAGATAGAACTCCTCAAGAATTAAAAGATTTTCATTCAAGAATGATCTCAAGATTTCAAATGGGATTGTTAGTTAAAATTGAAAATCCTACTAAAGAAGACTTATTTAAAATTGGAAAAAAAATTAGTAAGCTTAAAGGTGTTGAAATAAACGATGAAATTATAGATTACATAAGCTCTATATATGATAATCCGAGATTAATTCATGGCGCAATTTTAAAATTAATTGCTTACAAAAATCTATATGGTTCTCTAAATTTATCTATAGCACAAAGTATTTTAACAAACCCATCCAAACCGCCAAAAGCTTTAGAAGAAAAACTTATTGAAATTTTAAGTGATATCTTTGAATGTTCACCTGAAGAAATTCTTTCAAGTAAAAGAACCAAAAATATTTCATATGCTAGAAAAGTTGGAATGTACTATGCAGCAAAAAAATTAAACCTTTCAACACGAGACGTTGGAAAAGTTTTTAACAAGTCACACTCGTCAGTTGTACAAAATATAAGCCAAGTTGAAAAATTAATAAAAGAAGGAAATATAATAATAAAAAATTATCTAAAACAGATAGACAAAGCAACAAAAAACTTTGCACAAGGCGAAAGTATATGATATAATCAAGGTAGCCTATCAAATAGCAGGAGGTGACAAGCGTGAAAGTAAGAGTTGACGAAGCAACATGCATCGGATGTGGTGTTTGTGAAAACCTCTGTCCAGATGTCTTCAAAATCGGAGACGATATGAAGGCAAAAGTTCTCCAAGCAGAAACAGATTTAGACTGTGCTAAAGATGCAGCTGACAGCTGTCCAACCTCTGCAATTACAGTAGAAGAATAGTAGATTTTAAAGGCCGGAATTTTCCCGGCCTTTGATTTTATCCGGCAGTTAGTCCTCTATAAATTCCTTCCCTTTCATTTATAGTAAATAACCGCTAAATTTTTAATTTTATTGTAATTTTCTACATTTTTCATGATATAATTAAAATTGTAGATATTTTTTTTTTATGTTAGAATAAAATACCTGGTAGATAATGCTAAAAGATTAACCAATGGAGGTGCTGATTTAATGAAGCGGTTAAACATTTTTGTTTTTTTAGTACTAATCTTATCACTAACTTTTCCAATCAATCTTGAAAAATCTAAGGAATTATTCTTATACTATATCAACAATTTTGAAACATCTAATGATGATGAATTTTTATCAAATACCAGAAATTCTATCAACACTTTTTTACCAATTTACAGATATTACAAAATCGAACTTGTTGGAAGTGTTGAAAAAACAGATGTTTCAAAAAAAATTGGTGACTATCTTAATGTAATATACAAACAAAACATATCGAATGATTATACTACACAACTTGCCCGAGCCGCATTTTTTTCATACCTTGAAGCATCACTTGAAAGAAAAAAATTCGAAGCAAGTTTTATAAAATCCTCTCCTAATTTCAACAGTTTTTTTAACTCCTACCAATCAAAGGTTATTTTTGCTGCAAGAAATTATCTTTCTGATCTTTTAGCAAAACATCTTGGCGCTAAAATTAACTTAGATGGTAATGCTGATATAGAAGATGCCCCTCAATATTCATTTGAATTTGAATACACTCCAAAATTTAAAGAACATGAGTTTATTGATGAAATAAAAATTATCCTTAAAGATGAAGAAATAAAAAAGAATTTTGTAAATTATTTAGAAATTATCTCTAAAAATCCAGAAAGAATTGTACCTAACATTAACAGATATAGTGGACTATTACAAAGAAACGTTATTAAAAGTGTCTCAAACTTGAAAAATATCTTTTCAGACGAGTTTGAAAAAACTCTTCCAAAATCATACAATTTCTGGTGGCTAAGATGGGTTGCCTATATTGTTTTAATTCTGATTGCAATTAAGTCAAAAAAGTGGGATCTTGTAATGTTTATAATTTCAATTGTTGAGATTTTGTATCTATATATTGGCTTTGATATCTTATCTAACTCTGATGCTACAATATATGGATTAATTTCATTTTCTGCCTTACTTGCTTCATTAATAATATTTATAAAAAACAAAAAATTTCTTGAAATTTCATTGATTGCTCTATTATTAATATCATTTGTAATTCCAACATATTATACCAAAGATTTTCACATGAAAAACCTTAAAGAATTTGAAAATTCTCCATACTTTACTGAACTTATTAACGATGTTTTAAAAGATAAATATTCCAAATTTTCAAATATAGTAAGGGAATTAACTACAATTGCAAATTCAAGTATTATAGAAACTGAAGACATAATTAAAAGACTTTCAATAAACTTAAATAATTTTACAGAAAAAATAAAAGATCCTGAATATAAAAGTGTTAAAAATTTTGATGGTAGAGTCAATGATTTCAAAGCATTAACTACTGAGTTTTCTAATTATCAAATTGAAGAAAAAATAAGAGAAAAGCAATTCAAAAAAGCTGAAAATAATTTAGAGAAATTCACGAAAAAAGTTGCTAAAATTTCTTCTGATGCATTTGAAAATGAATTCCTAAAAGAAATTCAAAACGATTTAAATTTTGAAGAAATAAGTCCAACAGTCAAAAAAGTAAATGAAACTATTAAAAATACTAGAGATCTTGAAAAAATACCAATTCAATTTTACAGAACTAAGTTTGGGATTCTAACATTCGTATTTTTATCACTTGGATTTTTCTTGACATCACTAAAAAGTAAAAACTCAATTATATGGAACATTGCTGCAACATTATCATCTATATTAATGCTTATTAATCCTATAATTTTCTTTGTTCAATCCGGTGTTCCTTTGATCACATTTAATTATATTATTGTAATACCAATTTTACTTGTCATATCTATAATAATTTTAATAAGAAGCTTTAAACCCATAAAGGGTTAAAACATACACTTTTCAAAAGGGAGGGAAGTTCTATGAAAAAATTACTTATTTTCATTTTGTCGATATTATTTGTAGTAAGTGCATTTTCTTTCAAAGCTATTATGGTTACTGATACTGGTGGTCTTGGTGACAAATCTTTTAACGATGGAACTTGGGCTGGTATTAAAAGAGCTGCTGCTGAACTTGGAATTGATGCTCAAGTAATTCAATCATATGAACAAGCAGACTATGTTTCAAACCTTACAAAAGCCGCACAAGAAATTCAAAAAGAACCAGATGGTGGAATCGTATACGCAGTTGGATTTATGATGACTGATGCTTTATTTGAAGTTGCACAACAATTTCCTGATGTCTATTTTGCAGGTATAGATATTGCTCCATCTTCTGGCGATGTTCCACCTAACGTAATTTGTTTCCTATTTAAAGAACAAGAATCTGCATTTCTTGTAGGTTACATTGCAGCTGCAACTACAAGAGCTAATAAAGTTGGATTTATTGGTGGAATTCCAATTCCTCCAGTTGAAAGATTCAGATACGGTTTTGAAGTTGGAGTTAAAGTATTCAACGACCTTCATGGTACAAATGTTCAAATAATTAAAGGATATACAAATCATTTTAGTGATCCAAAAAAAGGTAAAGATCTTGCTCTTTCTCAATTTGCAGAAGGTGTAGATATAATATTCCACGCAAGTGGTGCTTGTGGAAATGGTGTTATTGAAGCAGCAAAGGAAAAAATGGTTTCATTAGTTGGAAAAGACGATTTGAAATCTATTTTAGAATACGCATTTGAAAAAGGTGGATACTTTGCAATGGGTGTAGATGTTGATCAAGATTATATGGCTCCTGGTGTTGTTCTTGCAAGTGCAATGAAGGGTGTAGACACCGCATCTTATCTTGGTGTAAAATGGGCATATGAAGGAAACTGGACACCTGGAATTCACAAACTTGGTCTTGCTGAAAACGGTGTAAGAATGAGTCCAATGAAGTATACAAAAGGACTTGTTGAAAATAGAACACTTGCAGAACTTGCATATCTTGTTACATTGATTAAAAAAGGTATCCTTACAGTTCCAGAAACCGAGGAAGCTTTAAAATCCTTTAGAACACCAAATATAGTATTCCCATTCTAATTTATAAAAAATTTTGGGGGCATCTGCCCCCATTGCTTTGTCATTTTACTAAGGTTTAAAACCTTAGTTAAGTGACAAAGCGTTGAAAGGAGGAGTTAAATTGTGTATGCCGTAGAAATGGTAAATATTGTTAAAAAATTTCCTGGAGTTTTGGCAAATGATCATGTAACTATAAGAATTAAAAAAGGTGAAATTCACGCAATAGTCGGAGAAAACGGTGCTGGTAAATCAACCTTGATGAATCAATTATATGGACTGTACCATCCAGATGAGGGTGACATTTTGATCAATGGCAAAAAAGTAACAATTAAAGGACCAAAAGACGCTATAAAAAATGGAATAGGAATGGTTCACCAACATTTTATGTTAGTTGATACATTAACTGTTGCTGAAAATATAGTACTTGGTAGTGAACCTGTAAAAGGTTTAAATTTTGATATTAAAGAAGCCAGAAAACAAGTTAAAGAATTATCTGAAAAATATGGATTATTTGTAGATGTTGATGCAAAAATAGAAGATATTCCAGTTGGTATGCAACAAAGAGTTGAAATTCTAAAAACTCTCTACAGAGGTGCAAATATAATTATTTTGGATGAACCTACTGCTGTATTAACTCCTCAAGAAGTTGAAGAATTGTTTGTGATAATGAGAAAACTTAAATCAGATGGAAAAACTATTTTATTCATATCACATAAATTGCATGAAGTTATGGAAATAAGCGACAGAATAACTGTTATGAGACTTGGAAAAGTTACAGGTGAGCTTGAAACCTCAAAAACTAATCCTAAGGAAATTGCAAGACATATGGTTGGAAGAGATGTTGTTTTAAGAGTTGAAAAAGCTCCACATAAGCCTAAAGAAAAAGTTTTTGAAATTAAAGATCTTGTTGTTAAAGATAACAGAGGGCTAGTAGCAGTTAATAAAGTTTCTTTTGATATAAGAAAAGGTGAAATAGTTGGTATTGCAGGTGTTGCTGGCAATGGTCAAACTGAACTTGTAGAAGCAATAACTGGATTAAGAAAAATTGAAGATGGGAAAATATACTTTGAAGGTAAAGATGTAACACACTTTACACCAAAGCAACTTAGAGAACTAGGACTTGCTCATATTCCTGAAGATCGATTAAAACATGGCCTTATTGAAGAATTTGAAGCTTACTATAATGTTATTCTTGGACAACACTATAAACCTCCATTTTCCAATGGAACTTTTTTAAATCATAAAGAAATATTTGAATACACAAAAAATCTAATGGAAGAATTTGATGTAAGGCCAAGAAGAATTCAACATCTTGGGGGAAATTTCTCAGGTGGTAACCAACAAAAACTAGTAGTCGGAAGAGAAATTAGAATGAATCCAAAATTTCTAGTAGTTGCTCAACCTACTCGTGGTTTGGATGTTGGGGCAATTGAATTTATTCATAAACAAATATTAAAAATGAGAGAAATGGATGTTGGAATTCTTTTAATTTCTATGGAACTTGAAGAAATATTCTCTTTAAGTGACAGAATTATTGTAATGTATGAAGGAGAAATTATGGGTGAAGTAAAACCTGAAGAAACTACAGTTGAAGAAGTAGGATTGATGATGACTGGTCAAAGACTTGTAGAGGCACGGAGGGGATAAGATGAATAAAAGATTCTCTGCAATACTCATACCTATTATTTCTGTACTAATAGCACTTGCTATTTCAACAATTATTATATTATTGATTGGTAAAAATCCACTCACTGCTTATTCAGCATTGATTAGAGGATCTTTCGGTTCAAAACAAGCAATTGCTGATACAATAATAAAAACAACTCCATTAATATTAACTGGTCTTGCTGTTGGATTTGGATTTCGAGCAGGGGTCTTTAATATCGGTGCAGAAGGTCAAATGGTAATGGGAGCATTGATTGCTGCAGCTTTTGCTGGAAACTTTGGATTTTTGCCACCGATTATAGCTATTCCATTAACTATTTTAATAGCCATGGCAGTTGGTGCTGGCTATGCTGCAATTGCTGGATTTTTAAAGGCAAAGACCGGTGCTCATGAAGTTGTTACGACAATAATGCTCAATTGGATTGCAACTTACTTTGCATCTTACATGGTAACAGGTCCACTAAAGGTTGGATCAGGTACACCAAAAAGTCCTGAGATTGCTAATTCCGCACAACTTCCAATATTGATGAAGGTAGGAGCCATTGAAGTTAGTGCAGGTATTATAATTGCAGTTGTTGCAGCAATTTTTATGTATATTTTACTAAATAAATCAACAACTGGATATGAAATTAAGGCAGTTGGTTTTAATCCTTATGCTGCTGAATACGGTGGAATCTCAGTATCTAAAAATATTATCCTTGCCATGGCAATTAGTGGTGCACTTGCTGGTCTTGCTGGAGCAACTGAATTAATGGGAGTTCATCACAGATTCTTAGGAGAGCTTTCTGGAGGAAAAGGTTTTGATGGTATAAGTATTGCATTAATTGGACAAAATAATCCAATTGGAATTATATTTGCTGCCTTACTTATTGGAGCTCTTAGGACAGGAAGTAACGAAATGCAATTTGTTGGGGTTCCAAAACATATGGTTATGATAATTCAAGGTATTGTTATCTTTCTTGTCGCAGCCGATAGAATTGTTCGTACTATTATGATAAGAAAGAAGGTGACAAAATGAGAGTCTTAGAAGCAATTTTCCTTGTTTTTATAAACCCGCTTTTTTATAAAATTACATTAACAGCTGCTACTCCTTTAATTTTTGCCTCACTTGGTGGAGTATATAGTGAAATTACCGGTGTTGTAAATATTGCCCTAGAAGGTATTATGCTTATGAGTGCATTTACTTCCGTCGTGTTTACATATCTATCTGGGAATGTTTGGATTGGGGTTTTAATGGCTGTAATCTCTGGTCTTGCATTTTCATGGATTCATGCATGGGGTAGTATTAAGTGGGCAGGTAACCAAGTTGTTTTAGGTACTGCTTTAATATTAATAGCTCAAGGTGTTACTGGTTTTTTGATGGAACCAATTTTTGGAAAACCTGGTCAAACCGACTTTGTTGGAAAAGTAGAAGAATTAAAAATTCCCGGATTATCTAATGTACCATTTTTTGGAAAAATATTTGGTGAATTAAGTCCTTTCGTATATATGGCATTTGCGGCAGTTGCATTTTCCTGGTGGCTAATCTATAAGACTAAACTTGGACTTAGAATGAGGGCAGTAGGTGAAAACCCAGAAGCAGCTGATACCTTGGGAATAAATGTTTTTGGAATAAGATATTTCGGTGTACTAATGAGTGGAGTTTGGGCTGGTCTTGCAGGCGCTTACTTAAGTATTGGTGAAGTTGGTCATTTTAGAGAATTAATGACTGGCGGTAGAGGATTTATAGCACTTGCAGCAATGATTTTAGGTAAATACAATCCTGTAGGAGCAATGCTTGCGAGTTTATTATTTGGCGCATCAAGTGCATTTGCAAACCAAATGCAAAGCAGCTCTCTAATTCACGTTTCAGCAACTGTTAAACCATTATTTGACATGATCCCATTCATCCTTACCATTATAGTTGTCGCAGGATTTGTTGGTAAATCTCGTGCTCCAAAAGCTGATGGTGTTCCATATGAAAAAGTTTCCTAATTAATAAATATAAAATAATTCATACAAAAGTCCCTCTTCTTGAAAAATAACTAAAATCAAGAAGAGGGATTTTTTATTATTACATTATAAATCTTCAAAAAAGATATTTCGATTCTTTGCTAGATATCTGTTATAATAATCCTATCAAAAAGGAGTAAAAAATAAAATGAATAACATAAGTAAACTTCTTATAATTACCTTTTTAATAGCTTTAGTTCTAAATTTCTTTAAAACTGAATATAACTACTTTTATAAAAATTCATCCAAATTTGCTTTAATTCCAAAGTTAGATGAAAATTATGTTCCTCAGGGACTAAGTTATTTAAATAATTGGATAGTTATTTCATATTATTCAGCTAGTAAAAAACCTAGTATACTAGTCTTATTAGATAAAAAAACTGGAAAGTATATAAAATATCTAAACATTTATTTTTCAAACGGGAAACCCTATACTGGTCATGCAGGCGGTGTAGCTGTAAGTAAGAAATTTATATGGCTATCTTCAGACTATCATTTATACAAAATAAAAATAGAAGACTTAATAAATACCAAATCTGGTAATAAGATTAATATTATTGAGACCTACAAAATTCCTGTTAGAGCCTCTTTTGTCCAATACTATAACAATCATATTTGGGTTGGAGAATTCTATCATATTTTTGGTTATTTAACTGATCCCTCTCATAGAATAACTAATGAAAAAAACAAAACTTTTAATTCCTGGATAACAGGTTTTCTACTAGATAAAAATGAAAATATTTCTACTCTTAAATATATTTTAGCTTCACCAAATATTGTACAAGATGTAGAATTTACTGAAGATTATATAATTTTAAGTAGATCATACGGAATAAATAATGATTCAAAATTGGAATTTTATCCTAATGTGTTAAACAATAAACCACAGAAAAAAATAAATAATATTTCCGTTTGGTTTTTAGATGTTCCCGAAAAAACAATAAATATTTTACCTATGTCAGAAGGAATATCAAAAATTGATAATTCACTATATATATTATTTGAATCAGGTGCTTTAAAATATAAAAACTTTTGTAAATCACCAACAGAATATATTTGGAAATTAAATATAGAAATACTTTCAAAAAAAGAACATTAGATATAATTATTATGTTTTATATAAAAAAACAAAGAGGATAGCTCTTTGCTATCCTCTTGCCTTGGCGGGGACGACGGGATTTGAACCCGCGGCCACCGGTGTGACAGACCGGCGTGATAACCAGGCTTCACCACGTCCCCAACTCTAGTCATCAATTAATATTTTACCATATTTATATAATCTTGTCAATCGCCTTATCGGCTACATTTTATTTAACTGGCGGGGACGACGGGATTTGAACCCGCGGCCACCGGTGTGACAGACCGGCGTGATAACCAGGCTTCACCACGTCCCCACTCTTAATGACAAAGACCGTTATTTATTTTGCCATAAACACATGCATTTGTCAACACTAAAACGAGTTAAATTTCTGTAAAAACAAACCAATTACTTTACTAATTCATTAATCTTGTTTTTATCATGCAAATATTTTGCAAAATATAAAAACGGCGTATCAGCTGCTGCAACAATCCATTTAAAAAAGTAAGTGGTCCATAATATACTCCAAAAAACGTTTAATTCATATACACCCCAGAATGCTATAAAACAAAATACAAAACTATCTATAAATTGTGAAACCATGGTTGATAAGTTGTTTCTTACCCACAAAAATTTAAGCTGTGGTAACTTATTTTTCCATAGATGATATGCCCAAATATCATGAAGCTGTGATAACCAATATGCAGTTAATGATGCTATTACAATCCTTGGCATTATTGAAAAAATAGTTTCAAGAGCACCCTGTGCAAAATCTGATTGATCTGGTTTAAAATAAAGAGCTAATTGCATCATAACAGTCATAATTATAAGACTCAAAAATCCAACATATACTGATTTTCTTGCATCTTTTTTTCCATAATTTTCTGATAAAATATCAGTTACTAAAAAGGTTGTTCCATAAACTATGTTTCCTAATGTTGCAACGAATCCAAATAACTCTACCGTCTTTAATACTTGAATATTTGCAATAATAGTAGCAATAGCAGTCCAAATATACAAACCAGTTTTACCCATTAGCCTGTAAAATAGCAAAATCCCTCCAAAGTTTACAAGCATTAGCAAAAGCCAGAGTACCTCGTTTCTCACAGCAGATTCCTCCTTTTAATTTTCTATCTAATAATTTCTATACCAAAACCTGCCATTCCGATTCCAACATGTGTAGATATCACTTTACCAGTATTAGAATAGTCAAAATATTCGACTTCATACCTTTCTTTAATCAATTTCATCATTTCATCAATATGCTCTTTTCCATTGCAATGAATACCTATCAAACCTATTTTTTGACCAATTTTTATTCCTTCCTCTTCCATTTTTGATAAAATCATACTGTATGCCTTTTTATATCCTCTTGTTTTATCAAAAGGAATCATTTCTCCTTCTTCATTTATATAAATTCCAACTTTTATCTTCAACAAATTACCAACAAAACCTGTAAATTTACTTACTCTTCCACCTTTGGCCAGAAAATCAAAATCGGAAACAAAAAATATAGCATGAAATCTTTTATTTTCTCTTTCTTCCCTTACCTTTTTCGCAACTTCTTCAAGGCTCATTCCAGAATTAAGCAATTCTCTGGCATACTTTGCCATGTTAGAAATTATTGAAGAAGCCATTTTTGTATCAACAATTTCAATTGGAATATCAAAAGACTCTGCTGCAAGTCTTGCAGAATTAAAAGTTCCAGACATTTTAGTAGAGATTGTTAAAACCAAAACGCTATCATACCCATCTTCTATAGCTCTTTTATATGCATTCTGAAAATCCAAAATGGAAGGTTGTGAGGTTTTTGGTAACTCTTCTGCTTTTGAAAGTCTTCCATAAAATTCTTTTAAGCTTTCCTCATCTCTAACATTATCAGGTTCACTACTGCCATCCGGCCAATTTACATAGAGTGGGACAACATCAATATCGTATTTTTCAATCCACGATACTGGAATATCTGATGTACTATCAACAATAATTTTTGTTTTCATATTAACTCCTCCTTTGAGCCTAGAATTATTCTATTTAATTGTTTTAATGAAGAAACTTTTACAATATTTTCCCCGTTTATATCTTCAACATTTGGTATTATAAATCTATCATAACCAGACTTTTTTGCATTTTCAATTCTTTTTTTAATATTTCTTACTCTTCTAACACTTCCATCTAATCCCACTTCCCCTATTATCACAACCTTTCCTAAGAAAGTGTTATACAATGAAGATAAAATAGATGATGCAATAGCTAGATCACTTGCTGGATCTGTGATTTTTAATCCACCAGATACATTTAAATATAAATCATGAGAATCGATAGGTAAATTAAGGTGTTTTGCAATTACAGCACCTAAAATAATCAATTTTCTAACATCAATACCGTGGGCTATTCTTCTTGCTGTAGCAATTTTATCTCTTGAAACAAGACTTTGAATTTGAACAAGAATAGGCCGTGTTCCCTCAAACACACACGAAATAACATTTCCTGGCATATTACTTTCCTCAATAAACACTCTATCCTTCAAAGGAATTAGTCCTTCCTCTAACATTTGAAAAATTGCTAACTCTCCACTTGGACCAAATCTATTTTTTAAAACCCTTAAAATTCTAAAGTCTGTATTTTTTTCTCCTTCAAAATAAATAACTGTATCAACGACGTGCTCAACTAACTTTGGACCGGCAATATTTCCCTCTTTATTCACGTGAGCAACTAAAAGTGAAGGTATACCTTTTTCTTTTGATAATTTTCTTATCTTTTCTACTACTGTTTTAATTTGTAAAATCCCACCAGGTACTCCATCTACACTATTTGAAAATATAGTCTGTATTGAATCAAAAACTATAAAAGAAGGATTTAACTGATTAATAGCAACAAAGATTGACTCTATTTCATTTTCTGTTGTAACATAAAGATTTGAATCACTAATATTTAGTCTTTTTGATCTTAAGCCAATTTGCTCGATACTCTCTTCACCACTTACATAAAGTACTTTCCCATGTTTTGAAAGCATCTTACATAATTGCAATGAAAGTGTACTCTTTCCAACTCCTGGTTCACCACCAAGTAGTATAACCTGACCAGAGACAATACCTCCACCAAACAACTTGTCAATCTCTGGATCATTTGACTTTAACCTTTTATTTTCATCAATTTTTAAACTATCATCAAGCAAAAAAATGCGGGAACTTAAACCCGCATTTTTCTTTTCATCTTCACTAACCTTAATCTCTTTCGCACTGTCCCATGCACCACATGAAGGACATTTTCCAAACCACTTTAAAGATTCATAACCACAATTATCACAAACATAAACTGTTTTTTTCTTAGTCATTTTTCACCTTTACTTTTCTCTGTCTTTTCTTTTTAAATACGATCTTTCCATTTTCATAGCTACAGACAATTGTGTCATTCTCTTTAAACTTACCTTTCAACAATTCTTCCGATAAAGGATCTTCTATATATCTTTGAATTGCACGCTTTAAAGGCCTTGCCCCATATGCTGGATCGTAACCTTCTTGTACTAAAAAGTCTTTTGCACTTTTACTCAACTCAAGCAAAATACCTTTCTCAGAAAGTCTTTTTCTGATATCCTTTAAAAGTATTTCTATTATTTCCCTAATATGGTCCTCTGTAAGTTTATGGAATACAACAACTTCATCTATTCTGTTCAAAAATTCCGGCCTAAAAGTTTTCTTTACCTCTTCAATAACCTTTTCTTTCATTTCCTTAAATTCGACATTATTATCTTTACTATCCACAAATCCTAAGGATCTTTTTCCAGAAACAATTTGAGTACCACCAATATTACTCGTCATTATTATAATTGTATTCCTAAAGTCAACAACATGACCTTGAGAATCGGTTAATCTTCCATCATCCATAATTTGTAATAGAAGATTAAAGACATCTGGATGTGCCTTTTCAATTTCATCAAACAAAATTACTGAGAAAGGTCTTCTTCTTACTCTTTCGGTAAGAGCACCACCCTCTTCGTATCCAACATATCCTGGAGGCGCTCCAATCAATCTAGAAACCGAGAATTTTTCCATATATTCGCTCATGTCAAATCTAATAAGTGCTTTTTCATCACCAAAAAGATACTCAGCAAGTGTCTTTGCAAGCTCAGTCTTTCCAACTCCAGTTGGACCAAGGAATAAAAACACACCTACAGGTCTTCTAGGATCTTTTAAACCACTCCTTGCTCTTCTAATGGATCTAGCAATAGCTCTCACTGCTTCTTCCTGACCAACTACCCTATTATGAAGCGCATCTTCAAGCTTCAACAATTTTTCACTTTCTCCTTCTTCAAGCTTCTTAAGTGGAATACCTGTCCAATTTGAAACTACTTCCTCTATCTCCTCAACACCTACAACCACAACACTAGTTTCAACATTCTTTTTCCACTCATTGTATCTAATATTAAATTCCTCTTTTAACTCATTCTCTTCTTCTTTTAATTTAGCTGCTTTTTCATATTCTTGATTTGCTGCAGCAATTTCTTTTTTCAACTTTATATCTTCAATCTTTTCTTTAAAATTCAATAATTCCTTTGGCATAACGAATGCTTTCAGTCTTGCTCTTGCACCAGCCTCATCTATCACATCTATCGCTTTATCCGGCAAGAAATGATCACTTATATATCTTTGTGACAAATATACAGCTGCTTCTAAAGCTTCATCAGTGTATTTTACTTTATGATGTTTTTCATATTTTGGTTTTAACCCCTGTAAAATTCTAATAGTCATCTCAGGTGTCGGTTCTTGAACATATATCTTTTGAAATCTTCTTTCTAATGCTGCATCTTTTTCAATAAACTTTCTATATTCATCAGGTGTTGTAGCACCTATACATTTTATCTCTCCACGTGCAAGCGCTGGTTTTAAAATATTTGCAGCATCAACCGCTCCTTCAGCTGAACCTGCACCAACAATCATATGTATCTCATCAATGAAAAGTATAATATCTTTTTGATTTTTTAATACTTGAAGCAGTTTTTTCATCCTTTTTTCAAACTCACCACGGTACTTTGTTCCAGCAACAAGAGAAGCCACATCCAATGAAAAAATAGTCTTTCCCTTTAAAGGCTCTGGAACTTCACCGTTTACAATTTTTTGAGCAAGCCCCTCAACAATCGCAGACTTACCAACACCAGGATCACCTATTAATACTGGATTATTTTTCTTTCTCCTAACTAAAACTTGCATTACACGTTCTATTTCACTTTCTCTTCCAATAACTGGGTCAAGTTCACCTTTTATCGCTTGTGCAGTTAAATTAATTCCAAAACCTTCCAATTGTCTTGCACGCGTCACTATTTCCTCATCAAAATCTGTAAAATCAGCTAAATCCTCTTCAGGCATATCTCCTGACAACTCCCTTCTTAACATCTGAACATCAATTCCCATTTTCCTTAAAATATGAACTGCTATTCCTTCACCTTCTCGTAAAATTCCTAAAAATAAATGAATAGGCTTTATTTTATTTTCACCAAGACTTTTTGCTTCTTCATATGCTAACTCCGTCACCCTTTTGGCTCTGGGTGTCATCTGAGGTGACATTATAAATCCACGCATTCCCATACCTACAATAGAAATTACCTCATTTCTAATTTTTGTATAAGTAATTCCATAATTTTCAAGTATTGACTTTATCTTATTATCATTAATTTTCAAAATAGCCAAAAGTAGATGCTCAGTACCAACATATGAATGTCCTAGCTCTTTTGCCTCTTCTTGGGCCATTACAAAAACTTCTGCGGACTCTTCAGAAAACTTGTCAAACATATATTTTCACCACCCTTTCTGTCCGCGACAAATTACTTCTGTTTCTATTATACCTTATAAACACTAAAATATCAATTTTTATTAATTTAATATTATATTTGAAATAAACTCCTTGTTATAGTCAAAATCGTAATCTGAAAATATTGACTTTCCTAAAATTATTACTTTGCCCAATCCTGATTGCTCTTCAACACCCAAAACTATTTTATCAACCTGTATAGCATCACCATTTCCATCACTATCTTCATTCTTTGCAGTTTCAGATTCTAGCAATACTTTTGCACTTTCTCCAACTATTAATGAGCATGGACTATATAGTCTTACACCATTTACAAGAATCTTGTACCTTGCACCATAATTGTTTACTTCATCAACAACTTGATCATCATTAAATCTCGTACCCAGTCCTAGTTTTTCAAGTATGTAATTAAGTTCTTGAGTGTTTCCACCGTTTCTATAATCACTTTTGCTTGTAATTATAAGTTTTCCGCCTTTTTTTACAAAGTCTACAATATTTTCTAATTCTCTTTCAGTATATCCCTTACCATTTTGAATAATTAATACATCTCCATTTATTTCTTCCAGCTTATTAGCATAACTAATTTCTAGTCCAAGTGATTTTACAAAATCTTCAAGCTTTGTAAGTTTTGCTGTGCCATAATCGTTCATATGTCCTATATCAATTATTATTTTATTTACTGATTTCTTCTTAGCATATCCAAACATTTCATATAAAGCTTCAAGTTCAATAACTTTACCATTAATTTTTTGTTTGTAAAGATCAAGGTATGTTTCATCACTACCTGGTATTATTATAATTTCTCCATCAAATTCGCTTAAAGCTTTAATTTCAGGAGCTAATAAATCCTTTGAAAAATCAAATCCATCAACTTTTGGAGTAGAAATAATCAATACGTCAACATCTTTTAGATTGGTTAGCATTCTCTTTGAGTACAAAACCCTATAACCATTTTCAGATAAAAATTGACCAAATTTCTTTAATTCAACCATATAATCATTTTCATGAAGTATGTCAATCATTACAGCCTTTTTGTATGACTTTACAAATATTTTGTGTGATTGAACAAATACATTATTCACTAAAAATTTGATAAGGTGATCTCCTGATGATAATTTTCCTAAATCTACAGATAAAGACTTTATCTCATATGGTTTAAAACTTACCTGCTTAGTTGTAACTACGCGATCATTATCAACAATTTTCAGATCAGCTTCTACATTTTCACTAGTAACATTATAAATATCAAATAAAATAACATTGTTGTTATACTTTACATTATTAACATAAATAGAACTTTCTTTTTGAAACCAGATTGGAGAAGTAACTATTTCATCAGAATCACTTTGTTTAATGTAACAGTAATACCATTCATATCCATCAGGAATTTCAACTGTAATATTGGTTGAATAAGAATCACTTCTTGGATATGCTTCAACTACTGTTCCACTTTGAGAAATTAACGCAAAATAATCTATATTGTCGTAGTCTTTATACTCAAAGTGCAAAGTTACCTTTTTAACAGGTTCTTTAACAATATCTCCCATTATATAATTTCCATAACTAAAACTAACTTTAACATCTTTATCCTCGGTTCCAAATGTATGCCTTGACCATAATGCACTCATTATATCATCATAGCTTAAATATTGAGCAATTATCCCTGTTCTTCCTTCATTTGCACTACCCCAGTTGGGCTTATGATTATCCTGACCAACTGTTGCACCAAGATGCCAACCTTTGTTAAGTGCTACCCTGTAATTTTTAAGCATTTCATCATTTATTACATCACCAGCCTTCCAATTACCATTTCCAACTTCAATTAAATTCATATATAAATCAGCTTGAGGATAATATTCAAAATCATTAAAGGTGCCAAATACAGAAATTGGATGGTTAAATTGTCCAAGCTTTTTATGCTCAACAATCCACTTATAGAAACCTTCCATTGAACTTACGTTGTTTCTGTCTACCCATTGCAACGATTCATACACATTTATATGACCTATTCCAGAAGTCCATTCAAAACCTTGAAGAGCTATAAATTCTCCTTCAACAGTTGCCTTTTCAGCAGCAAGCTTTGTTAAGTAAGTTTTAGTTTTTCCATTTATAAGTTGCTCAAAATAATATGCATGATCTGTTACTGCTTGCACATCTACATAATTTTTTGCGTAACTATACGCATCTTCCGGATAAAGTTTTCCATCAGAATAAGAAGTATGTGAATGTAAATTTCCATAATAAATATTTGCAAATGTTAAAAATGTCACTAAAATAGCTAAAATAGAAATCCACTTTTTCATAAAAAACACCTCCAAAATTTTCTCTATAAATTATTATAACCTAACTTCTATGTTTTTAAAAGAATATATGTTAAAATTATTTAGTTAGGGAGGTGATAAAATGTGGCTAATTTTAAGTGATTCTCACGATAACTTACACAAAGCTAAAGAAATAGAAAGAATGATAATTAAAAATAACATAAAAAAGATATTTCATTGTGGTGATTTTGTAGCTCCGTTTATTTTACCATATTTTGTAAAAGAAGAAATAGAATTTTATGGAGTATTTGGTAACAATGATGGTGAAAGACTTCTTTTAACACAGAGATCAAACGGAAAAATAAAAGTTGGACCACGCGATCTTACAATAGATAATTATAGAATTTTAATGATGCATGAACCTTTTGCGTTAGAAGCAGCAAAATCAAGTAACTTGTATGATTTTATATTTTTCGGACACACACATGAAATATATACTGAACAAACAGAAAAAACTTTAATAATTAATCCCGGTGAATCTTCAGGATGGTTAACTGGAAAATCAAGTATAATACTTTTAGAACCAAAAAGTAAAAAATTAGAAGTTCTGTATCTTTGAGGCATTTATATGTGTAGAATGTTCGGATTTTCATTTGAAAAAGATAAACAAATCAATAATTTATTTAAAGAATTACAAAACATGGCGAAAAATGGCTTAAAAAGCCCTCATTCACATGGCTTTGGAATTTACGCACTTACTGAAAGTAATGAGGTATTGTACCACAAATTTGAAGAACCAATTTATGAAAAAGATATCTCTTTTCCTAGACTAAAGATTGGTATAATTCACGCAAGAAAAGCTTCTCCAAGTTATCCAATTGGTTTTCTTCAGATACACCCATTTGTTGATGAAAACGGCACAGCTTTCTGTCATAACGGAACGATACACTCATTAAAAAGAAATAACATCTTTGAAAGTGATAGCTATGAATATTTCTTAATAGTAAAAGATTTCAAAGATCTACATGATCTTTCTAAAAGATTGAAAAAATTTATTAAAGAAAATGAATTTACTGGCATCAACTTTTTGATGATCAAAAGAAAAAAGCTATATGCATTTTGTTATTTTAATAGTGATCCTGATTACTATACTATGTGGTATTCTAAAAATATAATTTCATCTGAAAAATTAGGCTTAGATTTTAAAATGGTTAAAAAAGGCGAACTTTTAATTTTTGAAAATGGAAAATTAATTTTCAAAGATGTTATTATTTAAAATACATAAAAGTGGTATAATTAAGGAAGTAAAATTTAGGAGGTGAAAAAGAAATGAGTAGTGACAGTTTTAGTAGATACTCAGATGAACCTTTATCTAGACCACCGTAGTTTAATATAAGGAGGTAGAAAAAATGGTAAAATTTTACACAATGCAAGAAAATAAAATTGTGGAAGTAGAAAAATTCGTTCCAAATTCCCTTATTAAGGTAATTGACCCTTCCGCTGATGAAATTCACATGCTTTCAAGTCTTCTCCAATTTGATCCTGATTTTATATATGACTCCCTCGATGACGACGAAAGGGCCCGTATAGAATTAGACGACGATACTGTACTTATAATTTTAAAAATTCCCAAAAAATTTAATGGTAATTCAAAAATACCATACAGAACAGTTTCGATGGGGGTAATTATTGGAAAAAATTACACTATATTTTCCAGTAAAGAACCTGTGGACTTTATTGATTATATGATTGAAAATAATAAATTTGACATTAATAAAAAGAGTAGAATGATATTCCAGATATTCCTTTTAAATGCAAAAGTTTTTCTTTCATATTTAAAGGAAGTAAATAAAACTATTAGTATAATAGAAGAAGAACTTCATAGATCTATGAAAAATAAAGAACTTGAAGAAATGATGTACCTTGAAAAAAGCCTTGTTTATTTTACAACTTCACTCCGTTCAAACGAAATAATGATGGAAAAGCTTTTGCGAGGTAACATAATAAAAATATACGAAGAAGATAAAGATGTATTAGAGGATGCAATAATCGAAAATAGGCAAGCAATAGAAGTTTCAAATATATATAGTGATATCCTTGCTGGTATGATGGATTCATATGCTTCGGTTATTTCAAATAACTTAAATATAGTGATGAAAATTCTTACTGTAGTTACAATACTAATGCAAGTTCCAACAATAATAACAAGCTTTTACGGTATGAACGTAAAATTACCTCTTCAAAACAATCCACTAGCTTATGTACATATAATTTTTTGGTCTATTGGAACTATACTTTTGACACTTGCTTGGTTTAAAAGAAAAAAATGGTTATAATTATAAATAAATCTACTAAAAGGAGAAATATTTATGTTTGGAAAAATTACTAAAGAATTATTTGGAAAAACACAAATAGGAACTCCCGTATTTCAATATACATTGGAAAATCAAAATGGAATGATTGTAAAAGCCTTAAACTTTGGAGGAATAATTACTAACATATGGGTTAAAGATAAGTTTGGAAAATATGTTGATGTTGTCTTAGGTTTTGATAGTTTAGAAGAATACGAAAAACTAAATCATAAATATTATTTTGGCGCAGTTATCGGAAGATATGCAAATAGAATAAAAAATGGACAATTTAAAATTGATGATACAATATACCAGCTTGCACTAAACGATGGTAAAAATTCTTTACATGGGGGGATAGGGGGTTTTCATACTAAAATCTTTAAAACATCTACTGAAATTACTCCATATGGTCCAAAATTAAAGCTAAAATATCTAAGCCATGATGGCGAAGAAGGCTTTCCGGGGAATTTGCTAGTCAATGTAATATACACACTAACAAATAACAATGAACTTATCATCGAATACATTGCACAAACCGACAAACCTACAGTTGTTAATTTAACACAGCATAGTTATTTTAATTTATCAGGAAAAGGATGCATTTATGACCACAAAATTCAAATAAATGCAGATTCATACACTCCAGTAGATGAAAATTTGATACCTACAGGCGAAATTGTGCCTGTAGAAAATACCCCCTATGATTTTAAACAACCAAAAACTCTAGGAAAAATGCTAGAAAAAATTGATTATGACGTAAATTTTGTATTAAACAAGTCAAAAATTGCCGCAGTAGTTTCTTCTTTAGAAACCGGAATAAAATTGGAAGTATCAACAACAAAACCAGGAATCCAATTATACACGGGAAATTTCCTTGACAATATTATTGGAAAGTCCGGAAATGTATATAAAAAACATTCCGGACTTTGCCTTGAAACACAATATTTCCCTGACTCACCAAACAAAAAAAACTTTCCAAATGTAATACTAAAAAAAGGTGATATTTATTACCACAAAACAACATTTAAATTTACTGTTGAGCAGTAAAATATTTCTCCATTTTTTCTATTACATAGTCAATATCCTTCTTTTTTATCCAATAATGTGTAACAAACCTAAATATTCCGTCATCAGACGGATTTATTTTTATACCATTTTCAAACAGGTACTTAACAAAGTCTTCCTCTTCAAATTGCTTATTTATCTTAAAAAATACCATATTAATTTCTACATCTTCTACAATCTCAATAAAATCAAAATTTAAAAGCTTTTGTGCAAGATACTTTGCATTTTCATGGTCTTCTTCTAGTCTAAATATCATCTTTTCAAGAGCAATAATACCTGCCGCTGCTAAAATTCCAGCTTGTCTTAATCCTCCACCCATTATTTTTCTTTTCTTTCTTGCTTTCTCAATAAATTCTTTATTTCCCACAAGTAGTGATCCAACCGGTGCACACAAACCTTTTGAAAGGCAAAAACTTACAGAATCAGCATATTTTGCAATTTCACTTGCTTGAATTTTTAAAAACGTTGCAGCATTAAATATTCTCGCTCCATCAAGATGGATTGGAACTTTATATTTCTCTGCAATATTTCTTATTTTTTCATAATTTTCAAGTCTAATTACTCTTCCATTAGAGTGCGCATTCTCAAGACAAATAAGACCTGTTTTAGGATAATGAATATCATCTACTTTTCTTATCTTTTTTTCAACTACTTCTGGAATTAATGCTCCTCTATCCGTTTCTATTGTTCTAAGCTGTACTCCTGATATTATACCAGCAGCACCTGCTTCATGCTGAACAATATGGTAATCATCACCAATTATTACTTCATCGCCTCTATTACAATGCGTAAAAAGCGCTAGCTGATTTGCAAATGTCCCACTTGGAACAAACAATGCAGCTTCTTTTCCTAATATTTCAGCTGCAAGTTTTTCAAGTTTATTTACTGTAGGATCGTCACCATATACATCATCACCAACTTCTGCATAAGCCATTGCTTTTCTCATTTCATCAGTTGGCTTTGTCACAGTATCACTTCTCAAATCAATAAACTCCATATATTTCACCTCCAGCTACAATTATAACAAAAAAGGGGCTGAAAAAATTCAGCCCCTTTAATATCAGATCTTCATTAATTATTCACCAGCAAGAGGAGTTCCTTTTGATGCTTCATCTAATACTGAATTTAATGCTTTAAAGAAGTCAACTCCCTGCTTGCCCAATTTTTTCACAGAATCACTTACAAGTGCTTGTGATTCAAGTATTGAAAGCAAGTTTGTAGGATCATAGAAATAAAGAACATGAAGCTCTACAACGTTTCCTTTTCTTACTTCCCAACTTGCATATTTTAAAGCACCACTTACTATAGCCTCCGCCATAACCTTGGTAATTCCTTTATATGCTGACACAGCAGCTTCTACCAATTGTTGATTGTTTTCTTCATTTCCGGAATTTGTTTGAACACTCTGAAGTTGTCCTTCAACAACTTTTCTGAAGGTTTCTACCTTTGCATTTAAAAACTCTGCAATTTTTCCTAATGCTTGTGTTCTTGCAGCATTTTCAGCAATTGTCATGTTTACTCCGCCACCGACATTTACTCCTTCAAATAAGAAAAGCCTTCCTTCTCTTGCAAGCTGAGCTACTTTTGCCTCTTGAGAATAATTAATCTGGACATTTTCTGCTTCTTTTGGAAGTTTCCAAATCTTAATTCCTTGTGCTGTAATATACTGATCTTTAGGCATAATAAGGAAAACTACACCAACAACTAAAGCAACTGCTAATACACCTACTCCTACCCACATTAAAATGTTATTTTCTCCCATATAATCACCTCCCTGGATATATTATACCATAAATATTTTTTTATTTTACAAAATTATATGCATTCTCAATCTTTTGTTTTTCCAATAAATGTTTTTGAACATATTGCCCACAATTACTCCCTATATTATTTTCCTCCAACTCTCCTATACTGATTAATACATCATAACCATATTCTTTTAATTCCTCTACAAAATTTTTGTGATTAACTGGCATAAAATTATTTAAATCAATATCAGAATGTAATCCATTTTTAATAGCTGAATACGTCGGGTTAACAGGTGTAATCTTAATTAAAAATTTTTCCGGTGAAAAGTAGCTTTTTATAACTTTAGAATCAACTATATTTTCTTTGGCAAGTGCAAAATTAAGTGTTACTTTTCTATCTCCTTCTCTAACAAATTTTTCTCCATACAATGCTATCTTTTCAAAATTCCATTTTTTAATAGGAATTATTTTATCTCTTTGCTTTTCATCAGTACTATGTATTGAAAATTGTAATTGAAATCTACTTCTATAAAATTTTTCTTTTATTTCATACAATTCTTCAAAAAAATCATCGGTCCCAATTGGAGCAACTGTTGAAATTGATGGTAAGAGGCCAGGTGCGTCCAAAATTTCAGGCAGTTCTTTTAAAACTTCTAAAACTTCATTATTTAAAGCCGGTTCTCCCATACGTGCAAATTGTATTTTAAATTTTTTAACTGGGACTTTTTTACTATACCTTGTATTTACAAGGTATAGAATTTGTTCTAAAATCTCTTCTTTTGTAAGCTTTCCTTTATAAAAACCTCCTGCATCGCACATCATACATTGCACTGGGCAACCATTCAACGTTGAGACAATTAAAACCCATTTTTCATCTCTCGGAATAGGTGGTTGAATAGATTCAACAAATTCAACCAAATTTCCTCTTGAAGTTTCTCCTAAATAAACATATGCTATTTCTTCTTTTCCAAATTTTTCTAAAATTTTCACACCTTTCCCTCCCCGATGATTTTCATTGCAATTTTTATACCATCACCCATGGCTATCGAAGCCTGTCTAAAATTTGGATGAGCAACATCACCTATTAAAAATACTTTATCAGTTTTTAAAAATGATAAATCTACTTTTCTGCCTGTTGCAAGTAGTAAAGCATCAAATTTGTAAACAGACTTTTTTGTATGTATTATTACATAATTTTCTTTGTTTTCTACGATTTTTATTGGCTCACTTTCATGATATATTACACCCAAACTACTTGCAATATTAACAAGTCGTGAAAGAGCTTTTATCCTATTTGATCTATTAAAAATATGAACATTTTTCCTTAAAATTTTTGCTTGTATTGCTCCATCAAAAGCTACATCGCCCGCACCATATATTGCAACTGATTCAATATTATCCGGTAAATCCAAAAATTCGTAGTATACTCTTTTTCCTTCTAATTCCTCAATTCTGTTTGGAACCGTTCCTGATGCAACAATTATATAATCAAAATAATACGTATCTTTTTCAGTTATAATCCTTTTATCGTATACCTCTTTCACTTCTTCAAATATTATATTAACGTTATAAAGCTCCAAATATGATTTCATATTCTCAACAATTTTTTTACCAGGTAACGGCTGAAAAAATGGAATATTTTCAACTCTCCATGCGTTATTTATAAGTCCACCAATTCTTTTCTTTTCAAACAATGCTACATCTATTCCATATCTTTTCAAAAAAACAGCAGCTGAAATTCCAGCAGGACCCGCTCCAATTATTCCAACTTGCACAATACTTCCTCCGTTTTACAAATATGTGCAAAACCGTGTGCCAAAGATTTTAAGGACAAAAAATGATAAAATTCATCTTTATCCCAAAGCGCATCTTCAACCATTACCACATTAAAATTTCTTACAAAACCACTTCTTGCAGTTGTCTCACAACACAAGTGTGTCATAACTCCGGTAATTATAATATCAGTTACATTTTTTAGCCTTAGTACTTTTTCAAGATACGTATTATAAAAAGCATCATAAGTATCTTTTATTATATACACATATTCGTTCGACTTAAAATAAGGTTTTGCCCACTTTTCATCCACTTTATTACCCCACCATCTCTGCATTTGTAAAGCTCCACCTTTGTGTATTGTTGATATCACAGGGTATCCTTTTTGCAAAAATCTTTCTGAAAGTTTTTTTATATTTTCATATATATTTTCAATCCCATCTAAATATGCAGAACTTTCTCTATCAGTAAAATAGCTTTGAACATCAACAATTAACAATGCAGGCACATTTAGAACAAGTGGATGCTTTTTTCTTTCTTTATAAAAATTCATTCAAGCACCTTCTTTGCTATTTCTTCAAGATTGTTAGCATATTCAAAATAATTGTAAGGCTCTTTTGAAGGTTTTTCGTTATAATACGGCCTTGTACAATGACTACAACCTGAGGTTAAAAATGCCTTTCCAATTCCTTTCTTAAAAGGATAATTAATTTTTTCCAACCGCTCTTTATTGAAAACAAATACATCTTTTGGAACATCTTCTTCAAATATTAAATACCTTGCCAACTGAATTTTTCTGTATCTTTCCATACTTGGTGAAGGTAAATTTTCAAAAGCTGTTCCTTTAATTGGAGTAAAAGAAAAAAGGGCAACTAATACGTTTAGTTCTTTCATCATGTAAAAAAATTCTATAAGTTCTTTATCAGTCTCACCTAGTCCTACTATAACATGAGTAGTAATATGCCCTGGATATTTTTTTGCTGCATTTTTAATTAATTCAAGTGTATTTTCAAACTTTCCACCTCGTATTTTTTCAAATAATTCTTTGTTTACAACATCAAATGACAAACCTATTGCATCTGCTCCAAGTTCAAAATACCTATCTATTTCTTTCATCGAAAGAGCTCTTACTGAAACTGAAACTTTCTTTCCATTTAGCTTTAAAAGTAAATTTTCAAGATCTTCCTTATAACCTTTATAGCTTACAACCTGAAGGCATATTCTTTTTACATCAAGTTTTTCAATCATATCAACACTAATTTCTTTCCAGACTATTCTTGAAAGAAATTTATTTTCCGTTCTTGCATCTCTTGCGTGTGCACAAAATGCACAATTAAACATACAGCGACCATCAAGCATAAAATAAGCTGTATCCATTTTAATTTTGCTATTTTTCACAAGCCCAAGCAATGATAAAGTTCCATAGGAAGCTCTTAAAACCAAATTATCACCTCGTTTAACCAACATCTAACAATTTCAATCGTTCTTTATATAAATCTTTGACATAACTAATTAAATCTCTATATTTTTCTTCATTTTCAATAATGTATTTTGCATCTTCCCGCGCCACCATTATTATGCCAATATCATTTATGATATCTGCAACTTTAAATTCTGGAAGTCCATGCTGTCTTACTCCCAAAAATTCGCCAGGACCTCTTAGTTTTAAATCAAATTCTGAAATTTTAAATCCATCATTCGTTGATGCGAAGAAATTTAGCCTTTCAAAGGCTTCCCTTGAAACATTTCCAACTGTTAAATAACAATACGACTGTTTGTTTCCCCTTCCTACTCTTCCCCTTAGCTGATGAAGCTGAGCAAGTCCAAAACGTTCTGCATTTTCAATTACTATTACTGTAGCTTGTGGAACATCAATTCCAACTTCAATAACGCTTGTAGAAACAAGTATTTTAATCTCTCCAGATGCAAATTTGTACATTATATCATCTTTTTCTGAGTCACTCATTTTACCATGAATAAGTCCCACAGGAATATCAGGAAAATACTCTTTTGTAAGAACCTCATACATTGAAGTAGCAGATTTAACTGCTAATTTTTCTGATTCATCTATCAACGGATAGACAATATATGCTTGTCCACCATTCTCCACTTCACTTATTACAAATTTATACACTTCTTCAATTTTTGATTGGTGAACAACGAATGTCTTTATTGGTTTTCTCCCTTTTGGCATTTCATCAATAATCGACACATCTAAGTCACCATACAATGAAAGAGAAAGTGTTCTAGGAATAGGTGTCGCTGTCATAACCAACGTATCTACCAATTTTCCTTTACTGATAAGTTCCTTTCTTTGCTCAACACCAAATCTATGTTGCTCATCTATTACAACCAAACCTAAATTCTTAAAATGAACATCCTCTTGAATTAAGGCATGTGTTCCAACTACAACGTCAATATCACCATCTTTTAATCTTTGTTTTATACGTTCTTTTTCAGAATTTGAAGTTGCTCCAATTAAAAGCGCAACCTTTATTCCAAATCTTGAAAAATGATCATAAATCTTTTTAAAGTTTTGAATAGCAAGAATTGAAGTTGGTACCATAACCGCTGATTGAAAACCTGCTTCATAGTTATCAAGCATTGCTAGTTCTGAAACAATAGTTTTTCCAGAACCAACATCTCCCTGGAGTAATCTATTCATTGGTTTATCCGATTTTAAATCATTTTTAATTTCTTCGTATGCTTTCTTTTGAGCATTTGTCAACTCAAAAGAAAGAGAATTTATAAGCTCTGTTGAATATTTTCCATTAAATTTTTTAGATATTCCACCTATTTTTTCATTTTCTTTTTTAGACAGTAAAAATGCAACTTGAAGATATAAAATTTCTTCATATGCAAGTCTATACCTTGCCGCTTTTTTATGAAAATTACTCCTTGGAAAATGCATTCCAGTATAAGCTTGGTAAACATCTAATAAGTCTCTCTTTGAAATTAGATCATCAGGTAAATGCTCCTTGAAATTGTAAATATTATAAATATTTTCACTTATAATTCTTCTTACAGTATTTTGATTTAATCCTTCAGTTAACGGATAAATTGGAAAAATCTCTCTTTTACTCTCATTAAAAAGCTCAATTTCTGGATTGTGAATCTCCAAACTTCCATAAAATCCTTTTTTAACCGTACCAAATACATATAGTTTCTTTCTCAAAAGGCCTTTTAATATTCCCTCCATAAAGTCTTGATTAAACCATTTTAAAAGAATTTGGTACATTCCATCGGATAAAACAGCACTAACAATAGTTAAATTACCTTTTTTTATTTTTTCAACCCCGGTTAATTTTCCTGTTGTAACAACTTTATCATCTTCACGAAGCAAAGGAATAGGAATAATTCTTCTTCTATCTTCATAGTCTCTTGGGAAAAAGTTTAAAAGTTGCTCAACATTATTCACATTTAGCTTTAAAAATTTTTGAGCTCTTTTTGGACCTATTCCCTTAACATACTTTATAGGTGTATCAAGTGGTTTTAAATCAGAAGATTTTTCAACTTTATAAACCAAATGCATCAACTTAAATCTTTTAACCATTCCTGGAATATAACTCAATCTCTTTTGAATCCTTTTTTCTGGAAGATTTTTCATTTCAACAATGTATGTATAAAATTCCTGAAGTCTTTTGAAAACTTCAGGATCTTCTTTTAAAGGATCATCTATTTTTTCAAAATTATCCTCCACATATTCAATTAACGCTTTGTGATCTTTTATATTCAATATTTCATCTAAAAAGTCTTCAATTAACAATGGAATATACATTCCTTCATCCTCTCACAAGAATCTCTTCAGAAACTATTTGCCCACTATCCATTTTAATAATTCTATGTGCCTTTTTTGCAACATTTATATCGTGAGTGACAATAACAAATGTTGTTCCTAGCTCTTTATTCATATTAATGATTAAATCGATTATCTCTTGACTATTCTTTGTATCAAGCGCCCCAGTTGGTTCATCTGCCCAAACAATCTTTGGATTATTAATCAATGCCCTTGCAATAGCCACTCTTTGCTGTTCACCACCAGACATTTCTGACGGATAAGCATTCTTCCTATGAAGTATATGTAACCTTTCAAGCCACTCAAGAGCTTTTTTTCTAATCTCACTTGGAGTTCCGTTCTTTGAAATCAGCAAAGGAATCTCAACATTTTCAACAGCAGTTAGAACTGGTATAAGATTAAAAAATTGGAAAATAAACCCCATGTTTTCGGATCTAAAAATTGTTTTTTCCTCTTCATTCATTCTGTCAAGTCTTTTTCCAAGAACTTCAACTTCACCTGATGTTGGCTCATCAAGTCCTGAAAGACAATTTAAAAGAGTAGTTTTACCACAACCAGATGGCCCCAAAATAGCAAGAATTTCACCTTCATTTATTTCAAGGTTAACACCCTTTAAAGCTTCAAATTTTTCCTTTTTACCATACACTTTTGTTAAATTTTTTGCCCTTACTATCATTCTTTCATCTCCATGATATAATTTTCTTGTATATATTATAACATTAGGAGGGATATAGTGAAGGCAACAATTGTTTTAAATGGTAATATTGATGAAACATTAGTTTTAAACACAAACCACATAATAGCTGTTGATGGTGGAGCAAAGTTACTCAAAAAAAGAAATATATTGCCAAACATCGTAATAGGTGATCTTGACTCTATTGACAATGAAACGATAGATTTTTTAAAAAAACAATCTGTGAAAATTATCGAATACCCCAAAGAAAAGGATGAAACAGATTGCGAACTTGCTATAAAATATGCTCTTGAAAACGGTTTTAAAGAAATAGAAATAATAAATTTCCAAGGTGAAAGGATAGATATGATATTTGCACTCTATGGACTTTTAAAAAAATTTGATGCAAATATTTACTTAAATTCCGAAAAGTTAGAATCTGCAATTTTAAAAGAAAATAATACACTTGAAAAAGAAGTTAAAATAGGTGAAATATGGTCTTTTATTCCTTTGTGTAATTCAACTTTTATGATAGAAGGTTTTAAATATCCCTTCAATGGTAACATGGGTATAGAAAATCCAATAGGTGTAAGTAACGAAACAACGGCTGAAAAAATAAAAATACATGTAGAAAAAGGAGAGGTGATTTACTTTAGATGGAAGAAAAAACCGTTGTAATATTAGGAGCAACTGGATCAATTGGAATGCAAACTCTTGAAGTAATTAAAAAACTTGATAACTTTAGAGTAAAAGGTATAGCTTTCGGGAAGAATACTACTCTTGCTGAAAAAATTATAAAAGATTTTAAAGTCGAATACTTTTACTCTCCTGTAAAATATAATGTAAGTTCTATAAAAGATATGGTGGAAAAAATCAAACCTGATATTGTAGTTGCTGCAATACCTGGTTTTGATGGTGTTCTTGCAACAATTGATTCTATACCTTACACAAAAAGGCTTGCACTTGCTACAAAGGAAGCTTTGGTCTGTGCAAGTCCATTTGTAAAAAAAGCTTGTAAAGAAAATAACGTTGAGCTAATACCAGTTGATAGTGAACATTCTGCAATTTTTCAGATATTTGATGAAAGTGTGGTAAAGATATTAATAACTGCATCTGGTGGTGCAATAAGAGATAAAGAAAATATAGATGATTTATCAGTCGAAGATATATTAAACCATCCAGTTTGGAGTATGGGTAAAAAAATAACTGTAGATTCTTCAACAATGGTAAATAAAGCATTTGAAGTAATTGAAGCTTTCGAACTCTTTGAATTGGAAAATATTGAGGTAAAAATACATCCAACTGGAACAGTTCATGGAGCTGTATTTTTAAAAGATGGGACTGTAAAAATTCATTTTGGATTTCCAGATATGAAAATTCCAATTTCTTACTCACTAAGTTATCCAAATAGATTATACGAAAATAAAAATTGGCCAAATTTTGAAAGTAAAAATTTTATATTTGAAGATGTAAATCCCTCAAAATATCCTGCTTTTTTCTATGGAAGAAGTATAATTAAGGAACTTGCAAAAAGAATAGCCTTCAATGCAGCTGACGAAATTGCTGTAGAAAAATTCCTAAATGGTCAAATAAAATTTTCAAAAATAGCTGATATAGTCATAAACACATGCGAAAAAATAAATGGAAATATAAATGATTTTAAAGAAATTTTTGAAATAGACAAGATTGCAAGACAAATTGCAAAAGAACAATATTAGTGTTATAATCTATTTGCAGCAACTTAATATTTTCCCTTTCAAATAAGGGAAGCCGGTGAAAGTCCGGCACGGGGACGCCACCGTAACCGGGGACGAAATCCACAAAATGCCACTGGGATATTTCCTGGGAAGGCGTGGAGAGTAGGATGATCCGGAAGTCGGGATACCTTATTTGAAAGGAAAGCAATCCACCTTTGCGGTCCCTAAGGGTGGGCATTTTTCTTTAAAATATTATATAGGAGGGATAAAGGATGAAAAGATTGGCTATTTTTTTAAGTGTCTTATTAACTACATTTATATTTGCACTCTCTATTGTTGATGATGCCGGAAGATTGGTAAGCTTTGATAAAATACCTGAAAGGATAGTTTCTGCTGCTCCAAGCTCTACAAAATTTCTTGTAAAACTTGGTCTTGGAGAGAATATAGTTGGTGTTACAGATTGGGATTCTTTTAATGCTGAAAAAATTGGAAATATGGTACCACTAAACATAGAAAAAATTATTTCATTAAATCCTGACATTGTAATCACTTTCGGTGGTTTTCAACTTCCAGAAGTTCAAAAGCTAGAAAAATTCGGTATTAAAGCACTTGTTTTAAATCCTACAACACTAAATGACGTTGCAAGAGATGTAATGCTTCTTGGAAATGTATTTGGTAAAGAACAAATAGCATCTGAAATTGCAAATAAAATAAAACAAACAATTTCAGACTATGGTGTAAAGAGCTCAAAAGTGCCTCTTGAAAAAAGACCAAAAGTCTTTTTCACAATAACAGTTCCAAATAATGAAACAAAAGACCTTTGGACTGCAGGAACTGGCTCTTATGTAAATGAATTGATTACATACGCAGGTGGAGTAAATATTTGTGCTCCTTATTCTGGTAATAATGGATGGTTCTCTGTAAATTGGGAATTTTTAACATACAATGATCCTGATATAATAATTGTCGCATCATACATTAGCGCAGATGAAACTATAAAGCAAATAAAATCGCATGAAATATTTAAAAACCTTAAGGCCGTTAAAAACAACAAAATATTTGTTATTGATGGCAACGACATAAGCTCAATATCTCCAGATATAGTAAAATATCTTGAAATTTTTTATAACTTCTTTTATGGAGGAAAATAATGACTAAAATAAACATTTATAAGACTGGAAGGATCATCCTTCCAGTCTTGTTCTTCTTAGTAATTCTTATAAATCTTTCTATAGGAACTGTGAAAATTCCAATCTCTCAAATATTTAATCCTGAAAATGAGAAAATAAAATTCCTCATATGGAATGTTAGATTTCCAAGAATATTAATGAGCCTAATAGCTGGTTCAGGCCTTGCACTTGTTGGAAACATCTACCAAACAATTATGAAAAATCCACTTGTTGATCCTTATCTAATTGGTACATCTTCAGGGGCCGGTTTTGGTGCAGTTTTAGCACTTTATGTTGCTGTTTCATTGAACAGAACCGTCAGTGTCAATGTATTTTCTTTTGCATTTTCATTACTTGCTTCACTATTAACAATTATTCTTGCAAAAAGAAAGAGAATAATTCCTATAACTCACCTTATTCTTTCAGGTGTATTAATTAGTACTATATTTTCATCTGCTACAATCTTATTAATAAATCTCTCACGTAAAACTTTAACAAGCGCATATGTTTGGCTTTTTGGAAGTCTTTCTGGTACAACAATAAATGATTTAACAATTCCAGCAATATCGGTAATTGTACTGTTTTTTATTGCATTAATAAAAAACAGAGAACTCGATGCAATTGCTTTAGGAGAAGAGGAAGCAAAAATTCTTGGTGTTGATGTTGAAAAAATAAAGTGGTTCTTTTATTTAGCAGGGTCTTTTGTAATATCGGTAATTGTATCAAAAACTGGAATAATCGGCTTTGTTGGTTTAATAATTCCTCATGCTGCAAGAATTCTTACTGGTTCAAAACATAAATACAGCCTTATTGGCAGTATCTTACTTGGTGGAATTTTTCTCTCCTTTTCTGACACCATATCTAGAACAATAGCTTCTCCCATTGAAGTTCCAATAGGTGTTGTTACATCGTTTATTGGTGCACCATTAATGTTCATCCTTCTTAAAAAACAAAAATAATAGTATAATATCTTTTGAGGTGAAAAAATGAAAATTCTTATAAAAGATTCTCTTAAAAAATTAGAGAATGTTAAGTTATTCGTTCTTGACATCGATGGTACTTTTTCCTTAAGTGGAAAGCTTTTCCCTGGTTCAATTGAGTTTGCAAACACTGTTTTAAAAGCAAACAAAAAATTTGTTTTCTTGACAAACAATTCAAACAAATCAATTGATGATTATTTATTAGAGTTTAAAAACGCTGGTCTTTCAATAAATGCTGATCAAATTTTTACTGCTGGCATTGAAACTGCTGAATATTTGATTGAAAAATTTGGACCCAAAAAAATATATCTTGTAGGAAACAAGGCAATTAAACAAGTATTTGAAAATATTGGACATAAGGTTGTAGATAGTGAAGAACCTGATATTGTTGTTGTTACATTTGATACTACTTTAAACTATGAAAAACTAGCTAAGGCTTGTAATTATGTTTCAAAAGGAAAATTGTTTGTTCTAACAAACCCTGACCTAAATTGTCCATCAAAAGATGGACCTATCCCTGATACAGGAGCAATTGCAAGTATAATCACAAAGGCTACTGGAAAAGAGCCAGACATAATATTTGGAAAACCCGATCCATTAATTCTTGAAATGATCATGCAAAAAAATAATGTAAAAAAAGAAGAAACATGTGTAATTGGAGATAGACTCTATACGGATATTCTTCTTGGCAAAAGAGCTGGAGTGCTGACCATTTTAGTATTAACTGGTGAAGCAAAAGAGAGTGATATAAAAAATATAAAACCTGATATAATTGCTCAAGAAATTGGTGAGATTTCAAAATACATTTAGGTGATAAATAATGATAAAGTACAACCTTAGGGGAAAAAGAATAGAAAAACTAGTTGAGCTAGCCCAAAGTGGATTAAAAGAAGCATTAGAACTCATAATTGAAAAGTATTATCCAATGGTCATTAGAATTTCATCAAAATATTATGCACCATGGGCTGAATTTGAAGACATCGTCCAAAATGGCCTTATTGGATTAATTAAGGCAGTTTTTTATTTTGATAATGAAAAAAGTTCTTTTAACTCATTTGCCTGGAAAAGTATAGAGGGGGAAGTTCAAACATTTATTACTTATTTAAATAGAAAGAAAAATAAAATCCTTTCAGATTCATCAAGTATAGATGTTTTTGATGAAGAAGAAAGTGGAGAACAAGCCGATTACTCACTCCAAGACAAATCAACAAATATACCCAAAAAAATATTCATAGATATAATTAAGGAAACAATTGTCAAACATTTAAAAGACGTGGAAATAGATATTTTTGAAATGTGGTTAGATGGTTATTCATATGCTGAAATTCAGGAGGAATTAAATGTAAACTTTAAAAAGGTAGATAATACAATACAGAAGGCAAAAAGGATTGGAAGAACAAAGATTGATAGGTTTATAATCGAACAAGTCTTTAATAATTAATCTGGTGGAGGCGGCGGGAATCGAACCCGCGTCCGAAGACAAAATCCCCCAAGCTTCTCCGAGCGCAGTCCGTGTTTTAAATTTCGGATTTGGAACGCCCACGGACAGGCTTTCCAAACCCAAGCCTTTCTAAGATTTCGCGACTTTGGACGAAAGGCAAATCCAAAGCCGCTAGACCGGTTATGTCACGCCCTAGCCAGAGCCCCGGTCAAACCCTGGTAGGACGGCAGCTTTTTAAATTAAGCTGCTAATGCTAATTCTTCGTTGGCACTTATCTTTTTCCCGAGTTTTTTTTACGAGGAACCCGGAAACCTCGGCTCGCTTCTTGGGGAATTTCATCCCCGTCGAAACCAGTTCGCCCCCGTATATATTTGACCTGTTTTAAAAGACCGAAGTTCAAAAAAAAGGTCCCGCATTCGGGACCTGGTGCCGAGGGCGGGACTTGAACCCGCACGAGCGCTGATGCTCACATGGCCCTCAACCATGCGTGTCTGCCAATTCCACCACCTCGGCTCGCGTAAATTATTATACCACAATTATAAATTTGGTCAAGTACTTTTTATTGAATTTATCTTTCTATTTATATTGGCCATTTCAAGTGCAACCATAGCAGCTTCAAAACCTTTATTCCCCATTTTTGCACCTGCACGATTAATTGCTTGTTCTAAAGTATCTGCAGTAACAACACCAAATGAAATTGGTACTTTCCCTTCTAAATTTAACTGCATAACAGCTTTTGATATCTCATTTGAAACAACTTCAAAATGATACGTTTCCCCTCTTATAATAGCACCTAGTGCAATAAGAGCATCATAGTCTAAGTTCACAAGTTTTTTTAATACAAACCCAATTTCCATACTTCCAGGTACCTTTATGATTTCAGTATTCTTGACTCCATGTCTTTTAAGACAATCAAGTGCTCCATTTAGCAACATTTCAGTAATTTGACTATTAAATCTTGAAACAACAATACCTATTT
The DNA here is from genome assembly GCF_003351105.1 of Thermosipho africanus Ob7. NCBI lineage: Bacteria > Thermotogati > Thermotogota > Thermotogae > Thermotogales > Fervidobacteriaceae > Thermosipho > Thermosipho africanus. Next base: position 309,342 of record NZ_NKRG01000001.1, on the reverse strand, counting down.
TTAAATCCTCACAATTTTGGTATTGACCCTCTAAAATCATTATTCCACTCCTTCCAATTTTAAATTATGCTTCATCTTTTTTGCCTTTGTAAAAAGATACTTTTTGTTATACTTATTAACCTTTCCATAAATACTAACTATTTCTTTAATTTTTATCCCATATCTTTTCAAATCTTCATATTTTTTCGGATTGTTAGTTAAAATCTTAACTTCATTTATTTTCAAAGCTTTAAGTATTAAATATGCTGCAAAATAATCCCTTTCATCATCTTTAAATCCCAGCTTTAAATTTGCTTCCACTGTATCATATCCTTCATCTTGCAATTTATAAGCTTTTACCTTATTATTTAAACCTATTCCTCTTCCTTCTTGTCGAAGATAAATTAACACACCACCTTTTTTAGAAATGATTTTCAATGAATTTTCTAGCTGCTCTCCACAATCACAACGAAGTGAATGAAAAATATCACCGGTGGCACATTCAGAATGAATTCTTAAATAAGGAATTGATTCTTTAAATGGCCTTTTTACAATTGCAATATGTTCTCTAGAATCATATGGATTCTTAAAAGTATAAATGTCAAAATCTTCATCAATTGCCGTTGGAAGTTTAACTGATGTATCAATAGAAAATCTCTTTTTTACATATTCCTTGTACAAATCTTCTATATCAATTATTTCCAATTTGTACTTTTTTGAAAGCTCTAAAATATATTCAAAATCATGTGAATCACCATTACTATTTAAGATCTCAATAATTACACCGTAAGGTTTATACCCAAGATGCTCAGAAAAAAACACCGAAGCTTCCGTATGTCCCCATCGCTTTTCCTTTGCACCTAGCACATTTACATGCCCTGGATAAACAAAATCTTTAATACTTAGCCCTTCTGAAATTTTTTGTATTGTGTTACACCTTTCACTAATAGATATTCCTGTACCTTTTCCATAGTCTACCGTAATAAAAAAATTTGTTTTGGAACCATTAGAAGGTAATTTAAAAAAGCCTCTTTTTAATAGATCATCTTCATGAGCACTAACGCATAAAAGCCCTTTACCTTTTTCAATAATAAAGTTTAAAATTTTTTCATCACAAATTTGAGCTGGAATAAAAAAATCACCTTCTAATTCATTCTTTTTATCAATTAAAATATAAGGCTTCAATAAATTCACCCCCTATATCTTGCAAATACATCAATTTCATAATTTACAATATCTCCGGTTTTTAAATACTTTAAATTTGTATTTTCATTTGTAAAAGGAATAACTTGAACCTCAAACGTATCAAGAGAGACATTAGCAATAGTTAAACTAATACCATTTAATGAAATAGAACCTTTTCTCTTTATCGCATAATTTTCTTTAGGCATTGAAAATTTATATAAAATTCCAGAATTCATTGCTTTTCTTTCAAGAAAAGTTATCACACCATCAACATGTCCAAGAACAAAATGCCCATTCAATCTATCTCCAACCTTTAAAGCTCGCTCTATATTTAAGTATTTAGCTTTTCTTATATTCGTTTTTTCAATAGTTTCATATCCCAAATCAAAATAGTAAACATCCCCTTTTACTTCTTTTACCGTCAGGCATATACCATTTACAGCCACACTATCGCCAACATTACATGAAAAAGGCAGCTTAATCTCCAGTGTATTTCCAACAATTTTAAAATCCTTAGCTACATATTCAATAATTCCCGTAAACATTTTTTATTACCTCCAAATAAAACTCATTTTTTAATCGTCTTATTTTTTTAATCTTCAAATCAAACTCTTCATCAATGTATTTTTCAAACCCTGAAAATGCAGAAAGCCCTCTTCCAAAAATTTTTGGAGCATAAAAAAGGTGTAGTTCATCAGAAAAATCATAAAATTGAGATATTACACTAGCACCTCCTTCAATCAAAACTGAGTCAATATTTAATCTATATAACCTTTCTAAAATATCCTCAGGGCGGGTTTCAGGATAGCATTCAAATCCATTGTATTTCTCACATCTACTTGAAAAAATAATTGTTCTAGATTGTTCATCAAAAACATTAAAATTTTTCCCCGCAAGTTTTCCTTCATAATCCAAAATTATTCTGATTGGATTTCTGCCACCATTTCTACAAGTAAGTTGTGGATTATCTTTTAACACTGTATTTGCCCCAACCATTATTGCAGTAAAAAAATTACGTAAATTATGTGAAATATTAAAATTATTTTTTGTTATCCACTTAGACTTCCCCAAGTTATCGCAGATAAATCCATCAAGAGTCATTGCAGCTTTTAAAGCTACATAAGGTGTCTTTTTAGTAATGAACTTTATAAAAACCCTATTAAGATAACTTGCTTCTTTTTCAAGAAGCCCTACATGAACTTTTATTCCATTTTTTCTTAAAATATCAACACCTTTACCATTTACTAAAGGATTTGGATCTAGGATGGAAATAAAAACTTGAGAAATTTTAGACTTTATAATTAAATCAGTACAAGGTGGGGTTTTACCATGGTGGCAACAAGGTTCAAGGTTTACAAACAAAGTACTTCCTTCAAGAGAAGTTTTTGCATTTAAAATAGCGTTTCTTTCAGCATGAAAATCACCGTATCTTTTGTGATATCCCGTGCTAATAATCTTACCATCTTTTACGATAACAGCACCAACTAATGGATTTGGAGATACTCTTCCTGTACCTTTCTTTGCAAGCTTTAGTGCAAGTTTCATGAATTTTTCCAAAATAAATCCCTCCTTTTTCAGGAGGGAGAGGAAAAAAGCATAAACGTATTCATTTATGCTTGCCCTCTCCCATCCGGACTTTTACCGTCGGCTCCGGAATTCCACCGGATCAACCCCATTAAGGGCTCGCGGGCTTTCACCGCCGGTCGGGAATTTCACCCTGCCCCGAGGACATTTTCAAAAATATTATATCATCCTAATAATTTTTATCAACTATTCAAATTTGAATTTTTTGATTTCTTGATTTAACTTAAATATCATTTCAGTTAAACTTGAAATATTACTGTACAAAATATTTGCAATTTCTTTATCTTCCTCTGAAAATTTCTGCACATCTTCTGATAACTTATACACATTATTGACCTGGTTTAAAACCTCATTTGCTGCACTAGACATTTCTTCTACAGATGCATTTTGCTCTTGAGAATGTGCTGCTAGAACATCAACAATAGAAGAGAGTTTATTAAACGACTCTAAAATTTCATCCAATACACTTGCCAATTTTTCTATCTCTTCTTGTGATTTTTCTATTTCTTCCTTCACTTGATCTGTTTCATCTTTAATCACATCAGAACTTTTTGTTATCTCTTGAATAGTTTTTGTTATTACATCTGTAGCACCTTTTGTTTCTTCAGCAAGCTTTCTAATTTCATCAGCAACTACCGCAAAACCTTTTCCTGCCTCACCAGCACGAGCCGCCTCAATTGCTGCGTTTAGTGCAAGAAGATTTGTTTGTTCTGCTATATTACGTATAGTATTTACTATTTCTCCAATATTTTGTGTAAAATCAAGAAGCTTAGATATTTTTTCATCTAGTCCATGATACTTTGAAACTACCCTGCTATTTGCATTCTTTACTTTTTCAAGATTTTCCTTTCCAAGATTTGTAGTATTTAATAGTTTTTCGTTAATTTCTAAGGTATCGGATGCTGTATTGTTTAAAGTTGCTGCTTGGTTTGATAACTCTTCAAGACTTGCAGTAATTTCTTCAACAGCAGCACTTATTTTCTCAACAGATTTTGTTTGCTCAATTGTACTATTTCTAGTCTCTTCAATTGAAGAAATCAGTTTTTCAAAATTCTTATTTGCAAATTCAGTTACATCTTTAGATTTATATATCGTACCTTTAAATTCCCTTATTATATTTGAAATTTCATTAACCATATTTTCTAGATTCAAAGAAATTTCTTTAAATTCATCTAAAGATGAAATGTTAATTTTTCTTGTAAAATCACCTTGGCCATAACTTTGCATACTATTATTAAGTTCTTCAACTGGTTTTAAAATATATTTAATAACCAAATATATCGTAAAAGCTAAAATAACATTCAATAATAAACTAATATATGTTGCATTCCAACTGTTATGTTGATCCAAAATTCCTTTCGAATAAAGATATCTTATAATTATAGGCCCAATCCAGAGAGTAATCGATAAAACAGAAATAATAATTTTCAAATTAGCACTAATTTTAAACTTATTAAATAAATGCTTTATTTCATCAAAATTAACAATCTTTGAGTAAGCAAAAATAAATAATGCTATTATGTTCATATTTATTGCAAATGCACCATTTAATCTTAATGCCAAAGTTTCGCTTGGAAGCTCTGCCATTTTAGATGCAATTAAACCCACTATTGTTGCTGCAATAAAGTTTCCAAAAAATAGCACAATAGTAGAGTAATAAGGAACGTTAAAGCCTTTTCCTTGTTTTGCATTTTTTACATTTTTATATATAAGAACAACTACTAATGCACCAAATGTAGCAACAGCGAGAATATAACCAAGTAAAAGATTAATTACAGGATAATTTTTTAATCCTGAAAATACATAATATGAAAAAAGAAGTGCAGGAAAATCTAAAACTAATAGAAAAAATAAAACAAGATTCAATAACTTTTTCTCGATAGGCATCTTTTCACCTCACCAAAAAAACAAAGTGATAAACTTTGATTATCACTTTTACTAAACTTATATCATAAAAATTATAAATTTCAAGAAAATATTCTTTTTCAATTAAAATGGATTAAAATTATATATTTGTTACAACTTATTTAAATGAAAGTTCTAAAGTTTTCCATGCAAGTAAAAAACATTTAATTCTCATTGGATAGTCTTTAATACTTTTGAGCTCCTCTATCAATCCTAAAACCGATTTGTCGTATTCTTCTCCACGTGTCATTTTATATACATTATCTATCAATATTTTTACCTCATCAATTGATTTATTAATAATATTTTCTATCATCAAGTTAGCAGAAGCTTGACTAATTGCACACCCAATCCCTTCAAATTTTGCATCAACTATTCGCTCATTTTCAATTTTTAAATATAAAGTTATTTCATCACCACAAGAAAGATTTTTACCCTCTTCCACTTTAGTTGCATCTTCAATCTTTCCTTTATACTTTTTAAGTTTAGAATAGTCCATGATTAATTCATTATACATCAAACCACTCCTTTATCCTTTTTATACCTTCTATTAATATATTTATGTCTTCATATGTGTTGTATATATAAAAACTTGCTCTACATGTACTGTTTGGAAATTGAGACAGTCTACTTTGTGACTTTAAAACATTCATTAAAGGTTGTGCACAATGATGACCGCTCCTTATTGCCACTCCAAATTTTTCATCCAAAAGATGTGCAACATCATGTGGATGAATTCCATTAATATTAAAACTTAAAATACCGCAGTGAGATTCATCAAGTGGTCCATAAACCTCGACATTTTCAATATTTCTAAATTTTTCAATAGCATATTTTGTAAGATCTAGAATGTGTTTTTTTACCTCATCATACCCAATATTATTTAAATATTCAAGCGCATAATTTGCACCGACAATTCCACCAATATTTGGAGTCCCTGCCTCAAATTTGTACGGAAGCACATTAAAGGTAACATCTTCAACACTAACCTTATCGATCATTTCACCACCATACAAAAAAGGTTCAAGTGTTTCCAAATATTGGCTTTTCCCATATAAAACCCCAATTCCACTTGGCCCAAGCATTTTATGGACTGAAAAACAAAGAAAATCAATATCTAAGCTCTTAACATCAATCCTCTGATGCGGAATAAGTTGTGCTCCATCAACTATTAATATTGAATTAGGAAAAATATTGCGAATTTTTTCTATATCAATTAACTGCCCCGTTACATTTGAATGCCCTGTAATAGCAACAACCTTAGGATTTATATCTTTTTTTAAAAAATCATCTATAGCTAAGGTTCCAAAACGCAAACTAGGTTCAACAAATTCTACTCTAAATCCATGTAGTTTGGAAAGTCTTACCCATGGAACAAAATTTGCATGATGCTCCACTAAAGTTGTTAAAACTATATCATTCTCGTTCAACATCTTACTTCTTACTAAACTTTCAACTATGAGATTTATTGACATTGTTGTTCCTGATGTGAAAATTATCTCATGTTCGCTAGAATTCAAAAAATTTGCAAAGTTTTTTCTAGAAAACTCTAGCATCTGAGTCGATTCAGATGCTAGAGTATGAACTGCTCTATGGACATTTGCATAATTTTCTAAATAAAATTTGGATAATTTATCAATTACTGGCTTTGGTTTTAATGTGCTTGCAGCACTGTCAAGGTAAACAATTCGATTTCCTTTTATTGTTCTTGAAAGTGCAGGAAAATCACTCAATATATTTTTTGAGAGCATTTTTTACGACCTCCTCAAGGCCAAATACCGAAAGCTCATTAATTAAATTTTCAAAAATACCATTTAATATAAAGCTTTTTGCTTCCTTTCTATTAAATCCTCTGCTCATTAAATAGAAAATTGCATCTTCATCAAGTGGAGCAGAACTTGCTGCATGTGATGCAGTAACTTCATTTTCATCTACTAACAAACTTGGGATAGCTTCCATTTTTGAATCTTTTGATAATAATATACATCTTTCCATCTCTTCTGCTTCGCTATTTTTTGCACCTCTTTTTAAATCAAGTATACCACGAAATACTACTTTTGCTTCATCAGAAAGTGCACCTTCAGCTTTTATTGAACCTTTATTTTCAAGTCCTACAAATCTTAAAAGATATTGAAGATCAAAAATTGCGCTTTTACTTCCCAAAAAGTATGGTTTAACATCTACATTACTTTCATTACCATTCATTTTTACTCCTAAATATCCTGCTACTTTCCCTTCCCCGATATATATATCTCTAACCTTTACTTGTACCTTATCTTCAACCATAATAAAAATATTGTCAACTGAAAAAGAGTTTTCTTCACTTACATGAATGTTGTAAATTTCAACTTCTGCATTATCTTCTGCCACAACTCTTAATGTGTTGTTTGAAAAATTATTCGTTTTCAAAATTCTTACAAGAACTAACTTACCATTAACCTTATACACATCATTTGTTATTCTATCAATATATTCAACTTTTACATCTTTTTCATTATCAACCTTTATATATTCACCCATAGATGAAAATATATCCGATAACAAAACATATTTTCTATGAGTTCCTTCAAAATCTATTAAATCTAAATCTTCTTCAACACCTTTAAAATACCCTTCATATTTATACTCCGGCAAACTTAAACTATTAATTTTCAACCTTTTCCATATAGGAAAACCTATTTTTGTATATTCACTATACTTTTCCAATACATACTTTCTAACAAATTTATTTTCAATACTTGAAAGTGCTCTTTCTAAATCTTTTTCAGTATAGTCACCTTCGAAAAATTGTTTTGGGACACTTACCACTGCTTTTTCATTATCTAAAAATAATTCTAAATTCTTTTCCATAACTAACACCTCACCCTATTGATGATTCAATTTCCATTTCAATTAACCTATTAAGCTCAAGGGCATACTCAAATGGCAAACTACTAACAATCGGTTCAATAAAACCTTTAACAATCATACTTTTAGCTTCTGTTTCACTTAAACCTCTTGTCATTAAGTAAAAGATTTGTTCATCTTTAATTCTTCCAATTCTAGCTTCATGACCTACATCAGAATCACTATTATATACTTCTATTAATGGTACTGTATCACTTTTTGATTTATTATCAAGCATTAATGCTGTACATTGAACATGTGATTTACTTTTTTTAGCATCTTGCGCTATTCTTAATAGTCCTCTATAAAAAGCCCAGCCGCCACCAACACTGATACTCCTTGCATCAATTGTGGAACTTGTATAAGGTGCAAGATGTACGACTTTTGAGCCTGTATCCATATGTTGGCCTGGTCCTGCATATGTAATACCTAAACTTTCTGCTTTTGCTCCCTTTCCTTTAAGGATCGTCATAGGATACAACATTGTTTTCATACTACCTAGCGATCCTGAAACCCAAGACATCACTCCATTTTCTTCTACTATAGAACGTTTTGTATTCAAGTTATATGTATTTTTACTCCAATTTTGAATTGTCATGTATTTTACTTTTGCATCTTTTTTTACATAAATCTCAACCATTCCTGTATGTAAATTTATAACATTGTATCTTGGAGCTGAACATCCCTCAATGAAAGTTACCTCAGAGCCTTCATCAGCAACAATAACTGTATGTTCAAGCTGACTCATACCAGGATTACTCATTAAAAAATAAGCTTGAAGTGGCATTGGAACTTTAACACCCTTTGGAACATACAAAAATGTTCCTCCGCTCCAAATTGCGCCATGTAGTGCCGCAAATTTATGATCATGTGCTGGAACAAGTTTCATAAAGTATTCTTTTACCAAGTCCGGATATTCTCTTACTGCACTTTCCATATCCATAAAAATCACACCAAGGCTTTCAAGTTCTTTCTTTATATTTTGATACACTATCTCAGAATCAAATTGTGCTCCAACACCAGCAAAATATTTTCTTTCAGCTTCAGGAATTCCAAGTTTATCAAAAGCCTTTTTAATTTCTTCAGGAACTTCTTCCCAACTTGTCTGCTTATTGGCCTTTGGCTTAATATATGGAATTATCTTATTTAAATCCAATTCAGAAATATCAACTCCAAATCTTGGATCATGCCATTTTTGAAAAATTTCCAAAGATTTAAGCCTAAGTTCTCTCATCCATTTAGGCTCACCTTTAATCTCAGAAATTTCTTCAATTATTTTTGGTGTCAAGCCAGGTAAACTTTTATACTCTGGCTCAATATTAGCAATATAATTAAACCTATCTTCATTCTGTTTTATATCAAACATGTCATCACCCCGCAATTACAGAATAGCCATTTTTCTCTATCTCATCAGCCAATGAAAAGTCTCCACTCTTTACAATTTTTCCATCTGTATAAACATGAACTTTATCAACATCTAAATAATTAAGTATTCTTTTGTAATGAGTTATAATAAGTACACTTGTCCCAGACTCTCTTATCTTATTAATCTGATTTGCAACAATTCTTAAAGCATCAACATCTAAACCGGAATCAATTTCATCTAAAATTAAAAGCTTTGGTTTTAAAAACCTTGCTTGCAAAATTTCAGATTTTTTCTTTTCACCACCAGAAAATCCAACATTCAAAAACCTATTTAAGAAATTATCTGAAACAACAAGCTCACTTAATATTTCATCTATTTGCTTATTTAGTTGTGCAAAAGATTCATTATCTCCATGAATTTTTCTATACGCACTTAAA